>JBBQMX010000258.1:0-4229 GCA_038329375.1 Pseudomonadales bacterium
AGGGGCTATGGACAAGCTTGGCCCAGGCCGGGCGCACATTACCGCAAGTATCGAGAAGGCGATTCAGCAGGCGGGTCAGCAGTCCCGTAATGAGTCTGTAGGAATGGTGGATATGTTCGGGGAAATGCTCGGCGGCGATGACGACACCAATCTTTTTGATGATGTTGCTAATGTGCGGGAATGGCCTGAAAAGCAGCGCCTCAAGGGAGAGAAGGATACGCTCGGGCTTTATCTGACCGGCCACCCCTTTGATGAGTACGAGTGTGAAGTCCGGCGGTTTGTGCGTTCATCCATTGCCGATCTTAAGCCGTCTCGTGCGCCGCAACGTCTGGCCGGGCTGGTAGTGGCGCAACGCACGATGAAGACCCGCAGTGGCCAGACCATGTGTTTTATCACGCTGGATGATCGCAGCGCCCGAATCGAAGCGACGTTATTTTCAGAAGTATATTACGCCAACCGTGAGCTGTTGCAGTCCGATCAGGTGATTGTGGTTGAAGGGCAGGTCAGCCATGATGACTACTCAGGGCAAATGAAAATACGGGTCAGCGATATTATGGATGTTGGCTCCGCACGCCAGCGATTCAGCCGCGGGCTGCAATTGGCGATCAGGGCTGATCAGTTGCAGAATGGCTTACTGGATCGGCTTGACGACACCTTGCGACCGTTTCGCTGTGAAGGCAGTCCGGTTTGGATTGATTATCAGGGTCCGGGCGCATGCACGCGTATCCAGCTCGGTGATAGCTGGCGGGTACAGCCTGATGACGCTCTGCTACTCGAACTGAAGTATCTGATGGGCGACCAGGCTGTTGAACTGGTCTATGATTAGACATGGGAATGGACAACTCATACCAATGTCCGCTTTTGCTTGAGAAACTGCGCTGCTATTTTTAGCAAAATTCTGAACTTGTGGGGGCTGTGCAGCAATTTACCCCTTCGCTTGGCAACAAATGACGGAACATTATGAACCCAAATTATCTGGATTTTGAACAGCCTATTGCCGACCTTGAAGCCAAAATTGAAGAGCTTCGGATGGTTGGAAACGATACCGAAATCAACATTACCGATGAGATCAGCCGACTCAAGAATAAAAGTGTCAGTCTGACGGAGAGTATCTTCTCGGATCTGGCACCCTGGGATATTTCCCGTCTTGCCCGGCACCCGCGCCGCCCCTACACCAGAGATTATATTGATCTGATCTGCGAGGATTTTGTCGAGCTGCACGGCGACCGTCATTACGCAGATGACCTCGCTATCGTCGGAGGCACCGCCCGATTGGACAACCGCCCGGTGATGGTCATTGGCCATCAGAAAGGGCGAGAAGTGCGGGACAAGGTCAAACGCAATTTCGGTATGCCCCGGCCCGAAGGTTACCGTAAGGCACTTCGCCTGATGGAGATGGCCGAGCGTTTCAAGATGCCGGTTCTGACATTTATTGACACACCGGGAGCCTATCCTGGCATCGGAGCGGAAGAGCGTGGCCAGAGCGAAGCCATCGCATTCAACCTGGCGGTGATGTCCCGTCTCAAGACGCCGATTATTTCCACGGTGATCGGAGAGGGTGGTTCCGGTGGCGCGCTGGCCATTGGTGTCTGCGACCGGCTTTTCATGTTGCAGTATTCCACCTATGCCGTTATTTCCCCGGAGGGCTGTGCCTCCATTCTCTGGAAGAGTGCGGATTACGCTGCAACTGCAGCGGAATCCATGGGGGTGACGGCTGATCGCTTGAAGGCGCTTGGTCTGGCTGACCGGGTGATCTCGGAGCCGCTGGGTGGCGCCCATCGCAAACCCGAGGATATGGCGCAGGCATTGCGCAAGAATCTGAATGAAGGGTTGGAAGAATTGTGCGAGCTGGCACCTGATGAACTTGTCGCCCGCCGCTATGAACGTTTGACTCGTTATGACAGCGGGCGGTAACAGCCGCACGAATGGCGTTGCCTGGCCGTCAGAACTGATAGCCGCTGTAAGTTCCACCCCTCCGACCCACAAGGTTTGGGTGGCCTTCAGCGGCGGCCTTGATTCCACGCTCCTCCTGCACGCAGCCCATCATTGCATGGGTGGCCAGATAGCTGCTTTTCACATCAATCACCAACTTCAATCCAATGCCGCCGAATGCGAGGCACATTGCCGGGCGGTTTGTCATGATCTGAATATTGAGCTGGTGGTTGAACCTGTGGATGTCGAGTCGGTTAACGGGGCAGGCCTCGAAGAATTGGCCCGGAATGCACGTTATAGCGCTTTCGAGAGACGGTTGAACCCTGGCGAAGTATTGTTGATGGCCCATCACGGTGACGATCAGGCTGAAACGGTGCTATTCCGGCTGGTGCGAGGAACCGGTGTGGCGGGTTTGGCGGGTATGCCTGCGCAACGCTCACTGGGGGGAGGATTGTTATTCCGGCCATTACTGGCTTTTGGTCGCGAACAGTTGTCTCAATGGGCAACACGGTTAGGTCTGCAATGGGTGGATGATCCAAGTAACGACGACCAGAGTTTTGACCGCAACTTTCTCCGTCACACGATCCTGCAACCGCTCAAACTGCGTTGGCCCACGATTTCCCAGCGTCTGCGCCATACCATTGTGGCCTGTCGGGAGGCTGATCAACTGGCTTATCGTCTGGCGCAGATTCAATACGCATCCTGTGCCGACCCTGGAGGCGCTATCGGATTGGCTGCGTTCCGCTCCTTGACGTTGGTTGAGCAGAAAAACCTGTTGCGATGGGTCATCCTCGAGCGTGGCTGGACGCTCCCCTCGATAAAGCATTGGGATAAGGCGTTGGCACAACTGGCATCGGCAAGGGCGGACGGCACTCCAGAAATTCAGGGTGACGGGTTCGCCATCCGCCGCTTCCGTGATGCGCTTTATCTGGTCGCTGAACCGACAGCAGTGCCATCCTCGCCAAGGGTTCTATCGGCCCTCTGTCCGGTGGGTTGGGGGGAGTACCGGTTTGGCCTGGAGGCTGCCGGGAGTGCCGGGGGAGCAGCACCCGAGTTTGAAGTGAAGGCAAGAGCCGGAGGCGAGCGCATTCGGCCGAGCCAGGCTGGCCCCTCACGTTTATTGAAGACCTGGTTGCAGGAAGCGGCCGTTCCACCCTGGCAACGACCGGGTTTGCCCCTGTTATGGGAGTCAGGAGAAGTGGTTGGCGTAGCCGATTTGTGGCTTTCTCCCCGGTTCTCGGGGGAGTCGCCGGAGAGCGGCTGGCGAATCCTGGTGGAGCGGGATTTTAATTGAGAAGGCAGGGCCTTTCTGGTAGCCTGATTTCCCATCTTGAGATGACAATCTCCCTCCTTAAACCGAACCAGACTAATCACACGGAATCTGCATGACGCGTTATATTTTCGTCACCGGCGGTGTTGTGTCCTCCTTGGGGAAAGGTATCGCATCTGCCTCTCTTGCAGCGATCCTGGAGGCGCGCGGCTTAAAAGTTACCATTCTCAAATTGGACCCGTATATCAACGTGGACCCCGGCACCATGAGCCCGTTCCAGCACGGTGAAGTGTTTGTCACCGAAGACGGTGCAGAAACCGATCTTGATCTGGGTCACTACGAGCGTTTTATCCGCACTCCAATGACCCGCCGTAATAATTTCACGACCGGTCGAGTCTACGAAGAAGTTATTCGCAAAGAGCGTCGTGGCGATTATCTGGGGGGGACAGTACAGGTCATCCCCCACATTACCGACGAGATCAAACGTCGTGTGGTCGAGGGCGCAGCTGGCGTTGATGTGGCCATGATTGAGATTGGCGGCACCGTAGGTGACATTGAGTCGCTGCCGTTTCTTGAAGCCTGCCGCCAGATGAAAGTTGAAGTCGGTGCCCAGCGAGCGCTGTTCATGCACCTGACTCTGGTGCCGTATATCGCAACTGCCGGGGAAATCAAAACCAAACCGACACAGCATTCCGTTAAGGAAATGCGTTCGATCGGCCTGCAGCCGGATATATTGTTGTGCCGTTCCGAGCATGAAGTTGACCTGGGCTCCCGTCGCAAGATCGCACTGTTTACCAACGTCGAAGAGCGTGCGGTTATCCCGATGCAGGATGCGCGCTCAATCTACGAAATCCCCCGCATGCTTCATAGCTTCGGGCTCGATCAAATCGTTATCGAACTCTTTAATCTGGACGCCGGGCCAGCGGACCTGAGCGAGTGGGATGCCGTTATCGAGTCGCAACTCAATCCCGAGAACGAAGTCACCATCGCGATGGTAGGCAAGTATATGGAGTTGCTGGACGCCTAT
>JBBQMX010000259.1:0-4222 GCA_038329375.1 Pseudomonadales bacterium
GTTATCGGTACGTGACCGAAAACTGCACTAAAACTGCTTCAGGACACTCCTGCAACGAGTTCTGTAACCCGGCAGGGTGCTTTTGAACGCCAGATGAATCAGCTGCTCTGTTTGCTTGACGATTGTCGGATTGTAGGACAATATAAAAAACACTAAATGTTAGTGACCTCTCAGAGGCCAATCTTGAAATCGTTCCTTCGAGAGGAAAGAACAATGAGTACCAATAACCTTTCCCTGAGCCGGAGCCCGACACGACGTCGTCTGTTATTGAACCTGAAAAAATACAGCTTTCTGATCGCCATGCTGCCGCTCGCCCTGCCCGGGTTATTGCTGGCCGCCGGTGAGGCAACCGGTCTGGTCAACTTGTTCGCCTGGGGCGTGCCAGTAGTGGTCTTCGGTATTTTCCCGGTGTTGGATAAATTACTGGGGCAGGATGCCCTGAATCCGGACGAGCAGGCAGACGTCCCCCGGATGAACAGCGAACGCTTTTATCAGGTTATGACCCTGGGCTGGGTCGCGGCCTTTTTAGTGCTGCTGGTGTGGGGATTACACGTGCTGGCCTCAGGAATCTTCAGCGTACCGGGAGCCATCGGTTGGACGCTCTCTATTGGCATTGTCGGAGGCCTGGGCATCAATGTCGCTCACGAGCTAATCCACAAAGACAGCAAACTGGAAACCCGAGCGGGCGGCTTTTTGTTGGCGCTGGTGTGCTATGGCGGCTTTAAGGTAGAACATTTGCGGGGTCATCATGTTCACGTTTCCACGCCGGATGACGCTTCATCTTCCCGCTACGACCAATCGCTCTACAATTTTCTGCCCCGGGCTTATGCCCGCAATTTCGTCAACGCCTGGCGTCTGGAGGCTCAGAAGCTTGAACGCAAAGGCCTGCCGGCGCTGCATTGGCACAACGAGCTGATCTGGTGGTACGGCGTTTCAGCATTGGCGTTGACTGCTTGCACAGTAGGCTTTGGCTGGCTGGGCGCGGCTTTCTTCCTCAGCCAGAGCTTCATCGCCTTCACGCTCCTTGAAACCGTCAACTATCTGGAACATTACGGCCTCCATCGCCGCATGCTTGAAAATGGCCGTTATGAACGCACAGGGCCGGAGCACAGCTGGAATTCGAATTATTTTCTGACCAACGTGTTCCTGTTCCATCTGCAACGCCACAGCGATCATCATGCCCATGCCAAACGGCGCTACCAGGTGTTGCGGCACCACGAGGTTGCCCCGCAACTGCCCGCCGGTTATTCCACGATGATTGTTCTGGCATTGTTCCCACACCTGTGGAAAAAAGTGATGAACCCGAGAGTAAGAGCCTATTACCAGGGGGAAGAGCACCAGTTAGCCTGACGATTTTTTCAGTGAGCGATAACACCGTGGTTCAGGGATTCGGGAGGGGGCCCCTTCCCAGACCGTGTATTGCCATGGATCGCAATACCGAGCCTACAGGGACGTATTTACGGCGTGTCTGGGAAGGAGGCCCCCACCTGAATCCATTCCACCAGGCAGCAGTCTTAAAAGGCTCCTCCAGCTCCACCCCTTGAAATCACCCCCAATCACAAGCATATATAGGGTTAGCCATTCATCCCGCAAGCGGAGTGCAACCATGCATCGCCATTTCGAACAGGCCCCCGGCCTACACGATGAAAGCGTCCCGGAAACTGAAGGTTATGTTTTCAACCAGACCATGCTGAGAATCAAGGATCCGGAACGAAGCCTCGACTTTTACACCCGCATCATGGGCATGCGACTGGTCCGCAAGCTCGATTTCCCGGAAATGAAGTTCACTCTGTATTTTCTCGCTTATCTTGATGACCGGCAAGCCACCACGGTGCCAACGGATGATGCCCACAGAACCACCTTCATATTCGGCCGTGAGGCCATGTTGGAGCTGACCCATAACTGGGGCACTGAAACTGACGATAATTTCGAATACCACAATGGCAACGACGAGCCCCAGGGGTTTGGTCACATTGGCGTCGCCGTGCCGGATGTCTACAACGCAGCCGACCGGTTTGAAAAACTTGGTGTGGAATTCGTCAAACGCCCGGACGATGGCAAAATGAAAGGCTTAGCCTTTATCAAAGACCCGGACGGTTACTGGATTGAGATATTGCAGCCCAACATGCTTGAGAAACTTCGAAAAGACAGCTAGCTATTAATCCGCTGGGGAGTTTTGGCTCCCCTTGGCTCCAGCTCTCGGGGCGGCACCGGAACGCGAGGCCACAATGACCGCAATGGTCAGGATGACGGCCCCCAGCACGCCCATGGCGCCGAGATTTTCCCCCAAGATCATCCAGGCCAGCGCCGCCACGAACAGCGGCTCCAGCGTTACGATAATGCTGGACGTTGTGGCTGGCGTATTTTTCATGCCAGCAAAGAAACACAAATACCCCAGACACGTCGGTACCAGCCCGATATACACCACCAGCAACCAGTCCACGACGTTTAAGCTCTGCAGCTGAGCCAGGCCGCCAGAAAGCGCCACAATGGGCAGCAGAGTCAGGGCCCCGGTGAAAAAACAGATAAATGCCGTGGCGAATACCGGAGCGCCGCTGGCGGCGTGTCGGCTGGTAAGCGTGAAGCCTGCATAAACAAAGGCCGCGGCCAACGCCATGGCGATACCCGCAAGTCGGACGTTTCCTGTGGTGTTCATGTCACCGATGACCAGCAACGATGTACCACCAATAGCTGCAACCAAAGAGATGAGGGTGGTCAGACCGGGTTTCTCCCCCAGAATCGGCGCTGCCAGAATCGCGACAATGACCGGTGACAGGCACAAGGCAATCAGCGTGGCGATGCCAGCGCCGGTGAGGTCCACCGCCACCAGATAAGTGCCTTGATACGCCGCCTGAAATACCCCGAGCGCTGCCAGCGCAAGCAGGATTCTGGGGGTGATGCGGGCTCGTTGACTGGCAACCGTATGCCGGCGCTCCCACAGCATCAGCACAAAGAAGCAGGGAAAGGCAATGCTGAGCCGGACCAGGCCCAGGGTCAGCGGTTCCAGTGCACTGCCGGTAAACAGGAATTTCGCAGCAATCCCGGTTGTCGCCCACAGAGCTGCCGCTAAAGCAATTAGCAGGGCGCCTTTTATAACTTTTATCTGGGCGGGGGTTTTGGGTGCTGGCATGTAGAAACCTTTTGAAATAGTACTCCGGGCAGGCGTCAGTGGCCCTGAGTCGCAAGCTCGTTGCTGACCAACCGCCCGGACGGGGTTTGAAGTGGCGGTTAAGCGTTAAGGAGATTACTCCGCCCCGATCACAATAACGATCAACTCTTTCGGACCATGGACGCCATAGGCCAGGGTTTGTTCGATGTCGGCGGTTTTTGAGGGGCCGGATATCAGCAGGGCGTTGGTGGGCATGCCGGAGGCCCAGCGTTGCAGTGCGATGGCTTCGTGGAAGGTGGCGAAGATCTGATCCGCTTCCAGCACCGCTATGTGTATAGGCGGCACCAGGCTCATCAGGCGGGGTTCGTCGGCGTTGGGCCAGAGGATCAGGGAACCGGTTTCGGCGATGGCGCCACGGGTTGAGGTAATAGCCGCATCCACGTCGTTGAACAGCGCGGGTTGCCAGCGCTCGATAGGACTGTCGTAACTCAGCAGTTCCGGCAGATCAGGGCGGTTGGCCTCCCGGATGGTCCGACCGATAGCATGCTTTACGGGGACCAGCAAATTTTTGGCTGAACGGGCTTGCAAGATGTCCGCAAGGATATCGAGCCAATCATCATCGTTCGCGCGGTGTACTTCGCCGTGCACCGATTCAATCATCTTCTGAAACCGGTCGAGCTTATCTGCCGCTGTCCAGTCACGGTCGGCAATCACGCCGAAGTCTGCTTCCGGTGCCGCAATTTCTCCGCCATGGCGCTGCCGAAGGCGCTGTAGTATTTCTTCACGTGCGCTCATGACAGGTTCCCCCGTTGGGGTGCGGTGCTACGCTGCGTCGCATGAGCCGACGGCTTTGCCGAGGACGACCGCCGGTCCATCATCTGATGCAGTGTTGTCGGTGCCAGTCTCGGCGCGGATCGATACTTCGTCCAGCCTCCCATGTTTTTGGGCAGCAAATTGCGGAAGCGGGCAGACACCGAGGTGCCGAGCCGGTATAGCCAGGGCTGGCTGTGCATCCAGCGCCATCCCAGCCACGCTGTGGCTTCCACGCGTCCGCGCTTGATGCCGTGCCCGCTTACCTCGCTGGGCCTTTCGGAATCACCATCGACAGATTCT
>JBBQMX010000260.1:0-4185 GCA_038329375.1 Pseudomonadales bacterium
AAGCCCCACATCGACAAACGCCGCTTCCATGCCGGGCAGTACTCTCACCACTTTGCCTTTGTATATGTTGCCGACGATGCCTTTGCGACTGGTCCGCTCAATGTAGACTTCCTGCAGCATGCCGTTTTCAACCAACGCTACCCGGGTTTCCACGGGCGTGACATTGATCAGGATCTCTTCACTCAAAGTGGCTCCTCCCCAGACTGACTCCAATGCATCCAGACAGGCTCACCCGCCTCCATCAGCAACGCGGCAGTCTCATCCAAAGGCAGACCCACCACGGCGCTGTAACTTCCCCACAAACCATCAACAAAAATACCACCCTTGCCCTGGATTCCATAGGCGCCAGCCTTATCCATCGGTTCGCCGGTTTGACAGTAGGCGTCAATTTCACCCTTAGAGAGCACTTTGAAACGTACATCCGTAACCACGAGACGAGCAAAACAACCGTGGGTGCCCGCCAGCGCCACCGCTGTCATCACTTTATGGGTTTGGCCGGAAAGGCTCGCAAGCATGGCCGCTGCGTCGGCAACATCCCGGGGCTTCCCCAGGATCGCATCATCCAGAACAACCGATGTATCGGAACCAATAACCAGGCAGCCGGGATTCTCTGCCCGGGCGAGCCCTGCGTTGGCTTTCTCACGTGCAAGCCGCCCAACATAGGAGGCTGCAGGCTCGTCAGGACGGGGGGTCTCGTCTATATCAACCGCAGAGACGGTAAAGCTGACCCCCATCTGCCGCAGGAGTTCAGCCCGGCGCGGAGATGCCGAGGCAAGAATGATTGATCGCACAGGAACATCCTATCCCAGTTTTCGGTTAAGGTTATCCAACAATACACACAGCACGGGCCAGACCAGCGCACCGGTCAGAGCAGGCCATAGATACTCGAAACCGGTGTTATCAGCACCCAGGGTTTGCTTGATAAAATGTACCAGCATCTGATTGATTCCCAGTAACAGGAAAACCATCAGGCATTGCTGAGGCATCGGAAACATGCGCAACCGCTGGTGAACGGTCAGCACCAGGAATGCAATCAGCCCCATGGCCAGAGCGTTCACACCCAGCGGGGTGGCTTCCAGCACGTCGAGTAGCAACCCCAGGCACCAGGCCAGCAAAATGCCAAATTGAGCCGGCGCGCGAAACGTCCAGTAAAACACCATGAGGCCGAGCCATTCCGGGCGGAATTCAAAATAGTCCACCGGAAACAGCGAGACACTGAATACCAGGCTCAGAATAATACTGATCCCGAAAACCGGGTAACTGATGACAGATAACATCAGGGTTCCTCCCCCGAATTCATCTGCCTGGCTGGCACTGCCTCTTCCCGATCGCGCTCGGCCTGGAACACCACCAGCACCATCCTGCTCCGGCTAAGTTGAGCTCTCGGGGTTGCCTCGATGCGCATAAACTGTTCACCTGGCATTTTCTCTATGGTGGCCACTTGAGCCACCGGATACCCCCGCGGGAAACGGCCACCCAGGCCAGAGCTGACCAGCATGTCGCCCTCGCGTATGTCGGCCGTGTCCGGCACGTGAACCAGTTCCAGGCTATTAATGTCACCGTTCCCCAGCAAGATCGCGCGCAAACCGTTGCGGTTAACTTCTACCGGCACCGCATGGCTGCTATCAGATATCAGCAACACCCGTGAGGTGAAATTACTGGTACTCTGGACCTGCCCCATTAAACCGAGGGCGTCGAGAATCGCCTGGCCGACCTTTACGCCATCCCGGTCGCCCTTGTTAATGATAACTTCATGGGAGAACGGGTCCGGGGATACACCCACAATCGCAGATACAATGACCCTATCATCCAGTGTGCCAGAGGCATTAAGCAGTTCGCGCAAGCGGTTATTTTCAGCGGCCAGGGCGGCATACTTAAGCGCACGGCGTTCCAGAATCAGTAATCGGGCATTGAGGGATTCGTTGTCAGCCTGCAGGTCATCCCGGGAGGTAAACAAACTGGCGACCCAGTCGGAGAACTGGTCCGGCGCATTACCCAGCCATACAACCGGCGCCAGTGAGGTGCCCAAGGCGCTGCGCAGGGTTCCCAGTTTGTCGAAGCGGGTATCCAGCACGATCAGAGTTGCGGAGAGTACAATAACAAGGAAGAGGCGAAAGCCCGGAACGGGGCCTTGCACGAAGATGGATTTAATAAGCAACCCTCCCCGCACCCATACAACAACCGTCGCGATGGTAATCCATCAGCGACGGCCCTGGCCGGATAATCTCTAAGCTGGCAGCCGGTGCCACCACGCTCAACCCTCCGGAGAAAACATACCAATACCGCCACGATCAATGACTTCCAGAGCTTTACCGCCGCCCCGGGCCACACACGTCAGTGGATCTTCAGCGATGATAACCGGCAGACCGGTTTCTTCGCTCAACAGCTTATCGAGGCCTCGCAGCAAGGCACCGCCGCCAGTCAGGACGATGCCCCGCTCGGCAATGTCAGATGCCAACTCCGGAGGCGACTGCTCCAGGGCACTCTTGACCGTCTGGACAATCTGCGCCAGAGACTCCTGCAAGGCGTCCAGTATTTCTTCACTGTTCAGGGTGAACGCTCTGGGCACCCCTTCTGCCAGGTTGCGACCGCGAACGTCAATTTCGCGAATCTCGACACCTTCATAAGCACAACCGATTTCGTGTTTGATGCGTTCCGCTGTGGATTCACCGATCAGGCTGCCATAATTGCGGCGAACATAGGTCATGATGGCTTCGTCAAATTTGTCGCCGCCAACCCTTACCGATTCCGCGTAGACGATACCGTTCAGGGAAATAATCGCAATTTCTGTGGTACCACCGCCGATATCGACAATCATCGAACCGCTGGCTTCTTCCACTGGCAGCCCGGCGCCGATCGCTGCAGCCATAGGCTCCTCAATCAGCAGGACTTCCCGGGCGCCAGCGCCAAGGGCCGACTCACGGATAGCTTTGCGCTCAACTTGCGTCGATTTGCTGGGCACACACACCAGAACCCGCGGGCTTGGCGTAATAAAGCTGTTCTCGTGAACCTTATGGATAAAATGCTGGAGCATTTTCTCGGTCACGACAAAATCCGCAATCACGCCGTCTTTCAAGGGGCGAATCGCGGTGATGTTACCAGGAGTCCGGCCCAGCATGCGCTTGGCTTCGCCACCCACTGCTGCAACCGTTTTTTGGGAGTTAGTGGTGCGAATAGCCACTACGGAAGGCTCGTTGAGCACGATGCCCCGGCCGCGAACATAGATCAGCGTGTTCGCTGTACCCAGATCAATGGACAAATCGCTGGAAAACAGACCTCGAATTCTTTTAATGAACATTCGTGTTTTTTCAACCTGAGAAAAGCAGTCGCAGAAGTGTTGCGGCAACTTTAGCAGTGAGCACCCCTGCAGGCAAGGCGCGATGAGGCCCTAGGTGCTTTCATATCAGGTAATTGCCCCTCCCGAATCGGGTTGAATCTGTTACTATACTGGCCCTGCTCGCTGATGGTCCGCCAGTGCCAGCGCTTTGGCTTCGATAACCGGTTATTCAGCGACCCGTTACAGTTACTTCATTCATATGGGAGACAAGGCGTGGCAATTTCCCGGAACGACATTGAAAAGGTTGCCCTGCTGGCCAGGATCAAAGTCGACGAAGATCAGATAACGGCGCTCGAGAAAGATCTCGGCAACATTCTTGATCTGGTGGATCAACTCCAGAGCGCCGATACCAGCCACACCGAGCCCATGGCTCACCCTCTGGACGCCGTTCAGCGCCTGCGCCCCGACGTGGTAACCGAGACCAATAAGCGGGAAGCCTTCCAGGCGATTGCGCCTGCGACCGAGAACGGCCTTTATCTGGTACCACGCGTTATCGAATGACCTCTGGCCCATTAAAAAGCTGACCAGACTTTTATTCAGGAATTTCCCCATGCATGACAAGACCGTCGCCGAACTTTCAAGTGCACTGGCATCCGGCCAGGTTTCCAGTGTTGAACAGACTCAGCACTTCCTTGACCGAATCCGGCAGGACGACAGCCGTTACAACGCCTTTATTACGGTGACGGAAGAGGCCGCAATGGCAGATGCCCGCGCCGCAGACGAACGCCGCCAGCAGGGAAAAGCCACGCCCTGGACCGGCATCCCGTTCGCCCACAAAGACCTTTTCTGCACCAACGGCGTTCGCACTACCTGCGGCTCAAAAATGCTTGAGAACTTCGTCCCACCCT
>JBBQMX010000261.1:0-4184 GCA_038329375.1 Pseudomonadales bacterium
AGTGCCAGCGAGGGCAAGATCGAACCCTCACGTTCAGGCCAGCATCATTTTGCGGTAGCCCCCCTGGGCTTGTTCCAGGGTAAAACCACACAGATTGTGATTATTGCCATGATCACCCAGTGGAAAAATTTGTGTGAGGCGATGGGTAAGCCTGAACTCACCAATGATCCGAAGTTTAAGGATATTCGTGTGCGTGTAGAAAACCGCTTCGAGCTGGTTAAAATTATTGAAGACTGGCTGGCATCAATGCCTAGTGATGAAGAGTCAATCCGCGTACTTGAGGAACATAGAGTCCCTGTTGCGCCGATGCTGACAGTGCCTCAGGCAATGGCTCACCATCATCTGAAAGAGCGGAACACCGTTCGCACCGTCACGGACCGAACCTTTGGCAAGGTCGAGATTCCTGGCGTGCCGCTACGCTTTTCTCAGTTCCCCGACTTTCTGCCTCTGGAAGCGCCATTTTTAGGGGAACACAATGGCAGTGTACTCACAGATATGTTGGGTTATAGCGACGACAGAGTTGCCGGCCTGGCGGAGCAGGGCGTTTTGATTTCCCGGGCTAATAACTGATCCACAAAATTTAAATCACAGGGTAAATTACCTGAAGCGACCCGGCATAATAGAGTTATTGCTCAGTTATGCCGGGCCACAGCGCGTAGGGTTATCTGCGATTTCCAACATCCTTATCCACATTTACATCAAGGACCGCGTGCCGCTAATTACATATTTGGATAGTTAGGCCCGCCACCGCCCTCAGGAGATACCCAGACGATATTCTGGGTCGGGTCTTTAATGTCACAGGTTTTACAGTGCACACAGTTTTGCGCGTTAATCTGGAAAACTTTCTCACCCGCATCATTTTCCAGTACTTCGTATACGCCAACAGGACAGTAGCGCTGGGCTGGCTCGTCAAATAAGGGCAGATTGTGCGCTATCGGTATGGCTGGGTCTTTCAGGGTCAGATGGCAGGGTTGATCTTCTTCATGGTTGGTGTTGGACAAAAACACCGAGGACGGTTTGTCAAAACTCAGTTTGTTATCCGGTCTCGGGTAATCGATCTTTTTGCAATCTTTGGCTGGCTTTAACGTGGCGTGATCAGGCGTGGGGTCCTGCAGGGTAAAAGGCAGTTTGCCATTGAAAATATTGATGTCGATAAAGGCAAAAGCTGAACCGAGAATGTTGCCCCACTTATGCTGGGCGGGACCAAAGTTACGCTGCATATGCAGTTCTTTCCACGCCCAGGAGTTTTCATAAGCTGCCGTGTATTCGAGCAATTCATCGCCAGCGCGTTGTTTTGCCAATGCTTCTGTTATCACCTCAGCAGCAATCATTCCGGACTTCATTGCGGTGTGCGAGCCTTTAATTTTGGCGAAGTTAAGGGTACCCGCGTCATCACCGATTAACAGGCCACCCGGGAATGTCATCCTGGGGAGCGACTGTAAACCGCCCTTAACGATGGCTCTGGCGCCGTAGGAAGTGCGTTCACCGCCGGCAAGGTGCTGGCTGATAATTGGGTGGTGTTTGTAGCGTTGAAATTCATCAAACGGACTGAGGTGTGGATTTGTATAGGATAGGTCGACAATCAATCCCACGGCCACCTGGTTGTTGTCCAGGTGATAGAGGAAGCCACCGCCAGCAGATTTACTTTCGTCGAGGGGCCAGCCAGCGCTGTGAACCACCAAACCTTCTTTATGTTTCTCTTCAGGAATCGTCCATAACTCCTTGATTCCTATTCCCTAGTGCTGGGGGTCTTTGCCTTCGCTCAAGTTGTATTTTGCTATTAACTGTTTGCCGAGATGGCCTCTACAACCTTCGGCAAACAACGTGTATTTGCCATGAAGCTCCATGCCCTGTGCGTAGCCAGCTTTATGCTCGCCGGTGGCGCTGACGCCCATGTCGCCGGTAGCAATACCCTTGACGGAGCCGTCCTCGTTGTAGAGGATTTCCGCCGCCGCAAAACCGGGGAATATTTCCACTCCCAGGGCTTCGGCCTGGTCGGCGAGCCAGCGACACACATTACCCAGGCTGACAATGTAATTGCCTTCGTTATGCATGGTTTTTGGCACAAACAGACCTGGCACTTTTATGCCCTTGCTGGCGCTGGTGAGGACATAAATGTCGTCACCCTTCACCGCCGTATGCAAAGGGGCATTCCTGTCCTTCCAGTCGGGAAAGAGTTCGTTCAGAGCAGTCGGCTCAAATACCGCACCGGAAAGAATATGAGCGCCAGCTTCTGAACCTTTTTCGACCACACACACCGTTATTTCAGCGTTCAGTTGGCGTAGACGGCAGGCTGCGGCTAGTCCAGACGGGCCTGCGCCGACAATCACCACGTCGTATTCCATGTATTCTCTTTCCACCTGATATAACCTCCGCTACGATTTTACTACTGAATTCTCGAGCGTGAATTCTAACGTTTTCCCCTTTTACCTGCCATGCTATTTGCGAACGGCCGGTCTTTGGCATTGAATTCAGGACCTTGAATTTCCGGGCTTTTGTTGATTTCCTGAGCCCATCACGGCATCATGTCGCCTCCCAAAACAGGGTGATCCATGCCTGGTTTCTGTGCAATCTACCTAAACCAATATTTTTCAATAACTTAGCAAAGGTAATCCATGAAGATACTTGTTGCTGTAAAACGCGTTGCGGATTACAACGTCAAAGTCAGGGCTAAATCTGACAAAACTGGTCCCGATCTGGCTAACGTTAAAATGGCCATCAACCCCTTCTGTGAAATAGCGGTAGAGGAAGCTATACGCCTCAGAGAGAAAGGCATCGCGACGGAAGTTATCGCTGTTTCTGTCGGCCCTCAGGCTGCCCAGGAGCAAATTCGCACAGCTCTCGCGCTCGGTGCCGATCGCGGCATTCTGGTCTTGACAGAAACTGACCTTGAACCGCTGGCCGTAGCAAAATGCTTTAAAGCCCTTTGTGACAAAGAAAGTCCCGACATCGTGTTACTGGGCAAGCAGGCGATTGATGGTGACAACAATCAGACCGGCCAAATGGTTGGCGCGCTGACAGGCTGGGCACAAGCTACCTTTGCTTCAGAAGTAACCGTAGAGGGTGGCGATATTACCGTTATCCGTGAAGTTGATGCTGGCTTGCAAACAGTAAAGCTTAAACTGCCAGCGATTGTTACCGTAGATTTGCGTCTTAACGAGCCCCGGTATGCATCATTGCCGAATATCATGAAAGCCAAGAAGAAGACCATTGACAGCACCACCCCGGCAGAACTTGGCGTCGATACGACTCCGCGAGTGAAGATGTTGAGAGCCGAGCCACCACCCGAGCGGAAAGCTGGTATCAAGGTTGAGGATGTTGCGCAACTGGTCGACAAACTGAAAAATGAAGCCAAGGTGATTTCATGAGCATTCTGGTTATAGCAGAGCACGACAACAAGTCCATCAAGGCTGCAACGCTGGCTACTGTAGCGGCCGCAGCAGCAATTGGCGGTGACATAGATATTTTGGTTGCGGGTGCTGGTTGCGCAGCAGCAGGGGAGGCCGCTGCGCGGATTCCCGGTGTTAACAAAGTACTGGTTGCTGACAACCCGGCCTACGAGTTCTTTTTAACAGAAAATGTTTCGCCTCTGGTTGTCGAGTTAGCGGCTAACTACAGCCACATACTGGCGCCGGCCTCAACCAATGGCAAGAATGTTATCCCGCGAATTGGCGCATTGCTGGATGTTCAGCCTATCTCCGAAATATCCGGTGTTGAAAGCGCTGACACCTTTCAGCGGCCGATTTACGCAGGCAACATTATCGCCACCGTGCAGAGCAGTGACTCTATTAAGGTTATGACAGTGCGAACGACCGCCTTCGATGGTGTCGCAGAGGAGGGTGGTAGCGCGACTATCGAAGCTGTTGCCAGCGTTCATGATGCCGGTATTTCTCAATACCTCGGTGAAGAAGTTGCCAAATCTGATCGCCCAGAGCTGACTGCCGCCAGTATTGTGATTTCCGGTGGCCGCGGTATGCAAAATGGTGAAAATTTTGAGCTGCTCTACAAAGTGGCTGACAAACTCGGTGCAGCAGTGGGCGCATCACGCGCGGCAGTTGATGCCGGATTTGTCCCCAACGAAATGCAGGTGGGTCAGACTGGCAAGATCGTCGCGCCAGATCTGTACATAGCGGTTGGTATTTCCGGCGCCATCCAGCATCTGGCGGGCATGAAGGACTCCAAGG
>JBBQMX010000262.1:0-4182 GCA_038329375.1 Pseudomonadales bacterium
GCAGAAAGCCATGGAAAAAGACGGTCTCCGACCCATTGCCCTGAGGGTTGACGGCGGCATGGTGGCCAATAACTGGGTGCTGCAATTTTTGTCGGATATTCTGGGCGCTACGGTGGACCGGCCGAAAATGATTGAAACAACGGCACTGGGTGTGGCCTATCTGGCCGGCCTGAAAGCCGGCATATTCGCTTCACTTGAGACTCTTGAAGAGCAATGGCAATGTGACCGGCGGTTCAGTCCGGAGATGACCAAGGAAAAGCGTGACACGCTCTACAACGGCTGGGTTCAGGCAGTTAACAGACTGCAAAGCCACTGAAAAGCGCCTTGAAGTTTTGACGGCCTGTTATCGGGCCGCCCAGCTGTTTTACTTCGCCGGACTTCGGGCCGGCTGGCGTTTTGTAGTGGCAAAGTGACAGAGCAATCCCGAGAGCCCCGTGAAATCTCCACTCCGGCATGGGCAAGAATCAGTCGGTGGTGACCGGCCGCAGATACTTGTAGACGGTGTTGCGGCTGACTCCTGCAGCCCGCGCCGTGCGGGAAATATTACCGCCATTGGCCCGATATAAACGGGGAAGTATTTCGCTGAGTGGTTCACTCTGCATGCTGACCGGTTCAGCTGCGTCGGCGAAAAAGTCGTCGGGCAGGTGATCTTCCTCTAGCAGGTCCCCGTCGGCCATGGCCATGCCGACCTTGAGAACGTGGACCAGTTGTCGCATGTTGCCGGGCCAGCGATGACGGACCAGCAGATCGAGCATGCTGTCGCTCAGCGGTGGCCCGGGTTCCGCCTGCAACAAGTGCCAATGGGCAAACGTGATCAGCGCTTTTACGTCCGTTCTTTCCCTGAGAGACGGTAGCTCGACGTTGAGGCCAGCGATCCGGTAGTAGAGATCCTGGCGGAAAAGGCCCCGAGGGATGTCTTCCCGCAGACTTCTGTTGGTCGCGGAAATCAGCTTGATATCTACCGGGTGGCTTTCCGTGGACCCCAGCGGTGTCACGACCCGTTGCTGCAATACCCGCAACAGCCTGGACTGAAGCATCAGGGGCATTTCGCCTATCTCGTCGAGAAACAGCGTGCCGCCATTTGCCTGTCGGATCAGGCCCACATACCCCTTATTGTGAGCGCCGGTAAAAGCCCCCTTTTCGTAGCCGAACAGTTGCGATTCGGCCAGCTCAGAGGGGATTGCCGCACAGTTGACCGCAATTAACGGCCCCGTAGCTCGGCTGCTGTGATAATGCAGGCTGCGCACCAGGATTTCCTTGCCAGAGCCGGTTTCACCGTATACGAGAATCGGGATGTCTTTTTCCATCATCTTCCGTGCCTGCCTCACCAGCCGCCGTACCCGGCTGTCACCGTGTTCCAGATCTTCCGGAGGTATCACGTCACCGGGGATGTTCACGTCCCCGGTTGCATTATGGTTCGGCGCGAGGCTCTTCCGCTCTGCGTCTTTTCGGGCAGGGTGAGTCCGCCGGGGAAGCAGAAGCTGACCGAAAACCTGGTAGCTGCCATATGCATGTAACCGGGTGGGCTGGTCAGTGGCGGTTGACGTGAGCTCCGCCAGGTCCAGGCCAAACACCTGCCGCAAGTGTCGGTTCAATAGCCGGTCTCCCAACATGGTTCGTGCGCGCCGACTGACGGCCAGAATGTCTCCGGCGGGGCCCAGGACCAGAAGGCCTGCCCAGCTGCTGTCGAGGCTGGAGGCACTGGTGTTGAACTTTAAAATGTAGGAGTCACCTTGATAAATCTCGAAGATCAGACGATTCTCAATGCCATGTGACAGGAGTTTGACCATGCCCAGCGTGTAGTCTCCAGACATTTTCGTCGTGGAACACAAGGCAAGGGCGCCGGCGAGTCGACCATGGGCATTGAAGACTGGAATGGCAGAACCTGCGAGGTGATGATGGGTCTTGTTGAAGTGCTGATCACCACGCACGTGGATGGCATGGCCGCTTGCCAGGCTGGTACCGATGGCATTGGTTCCCGCTGAAATTTCGTCCCAGACGTTGCCGGCTCGAAGCCCGTCAAATGCGGACATCGGTTGCCTCATGGGTTGCCAGGTTTGCAGAATGGCTCCGTCGACGTCAGCCAGCAAAACCAGGCATTGAGTGTTGTGCAGCATGTTGTCGAAGTAGGGCAGGACTTCATTTTCAGTCGCCTTTATCAGGTCGGCGTGCTGATTTCGCAGTATTTCCAGATCCCGGGGTTCAAGTGTCCTGAATCCCGGCACCTGGCCGGATTGCAAGCCAAGATTCCGACAGCGCATCCATGATGCTTCGATTGAGTTTGCCGTGGCATCCCCGGGCAAGGAGTTGGTTCTGGAAAAACGGTCCATGGCTACCACCTTGTGGTGTTCGTTATGGAGAAAACTATACTTCGTTCAGCGAAATAAATGTGTTTACGAACACCAGAAGTATTATTGATCAACCCTGCCGTGGTCAATCTTCCTTTTTTACTGTGCACGAATCTGTCTGTATTTTTTGCATTTATTTATCCTTAACCAATTGAAAATGAACATTTTTATATATAAATACAAAAGTGTTCACATAAAATAATCAGACTGAACACAATTAACAATATGAACAGTCTGCTTGCAAGTGCCTGAAACGAAAGTCCCTTGTCGAAGCCCTTGATAACAGGGGTTTGAAAAAAAATGTTTTCGTATCTTTTCGTTTTGGCATAGCTCTTGTAGACTAACTTCAAGTCAAAACAACAACCGAAAGGAAAAAAGCATGTCTCTAACGCTGCAGAATGTATCGCGCGTTGTGGACGGAGAGACCTGGATATCGGACGTCACCATGACGCTGGAACCGGGTTCCTTTAACGTCCTACTTGGTCGGACACTTGCCGGCAAGACAACTCTGATGCGCATTATGGCGGGTCTGGATAGACCGACAAGTGGCAAAATTCTGATGAATGATGTTGATGTCACCGGCGTTGCCGTCCAGAAGCGCAACATTTCCATGGTGTATCAGCAGTTCATCAATTACCCGACCATGAGTGTTTTCGAGAATATCGCTTCGCCACTCAAGCTTGCCAAAAAGAGCCAGAAGGACATCGATCGGCGAGTTCGGGAAACCGCAGAGCTCCTGAAAATCGACAACCTGCTGGACCGCCTGCCGCTCGAGCTATCCGGTGGCCAGCAACAACGGGTCTCCATGGCCCGGGCGCTGGTGAAAGATGCCGACGTGGTGCTTTTTGATGAACCCCTGGTGAATCTGGACTATAAGCTGCGTGAAGCGTTACGCAGTGAACTGAAGGATCTGTTCCAGGCGCGTAACTGCATCGCCGTCTATGCCACCACCGAGGCTCAGGAAGCACTGGCGCTGGGCGGCGAGACAGCCGTTCTGCACGAAGGGCGTTTGCTGCAGAAAGGCCCGACTCCCAAGGTCTACCATCATCCGCAGGATATCGAGACGGCGGAAATGTTTTCCGAGCCGCCCATCAATATCGTACCGGGGCGAGTCAGTGAGAACGAAGTGACCTTTGACGAGCAGGTGCAATTCCAGCTTAACGCGGACCTGTCTTCCCTCAAGCCAGGTCAATACAAATTTGGCGTCCGTCCTTCCCACATTGGCCTGGTTCCGCACGCCGATGATGATCTGGAAATTCCGGTGAAGGTTGATTTGTCCGAAATCAGTGGCTCGGAAACCTTTCTGCATGTGCACAATGAGTCCTTTGAGCTGGTGCTTCACCTGCAGGGCATCTACAAGTATCACACGGACGAGCAGATCAAGGTGTACTTCCCTACCCACAAACTCTATGCATTCGCGCCTGACGGTAAGACAATTCTTGTGCCCGGCCGGGCGGAGGGCCTCTGACATGGCAGAAATAACTCTAAAAACTCTGGCACATTCCTACAGCAAGAAGCCCTCGGGCCCGGAGGATTATGCAATCCGGAAGATGGAGCACGTATGGCATCAGGGCGGTGCTTATGCACTGCTTGGTCCTTCCGGCTGCGGTAAATCCACCCTTCTGAACATTATTTCCGGGCTGGTGACCCCCTCTGAAGGGGACGTGCTGTTTGATGGCAAGCGAATGAACGAACTGCCGCCGGAGAAGCGTAACATCGCTCAGGTTTTCCAGTTCCCGGTGATTTACGACACCATGACGGTTTACGACAACCTGGCTTTTCCTCTGCGCAATCAGGGCGGATTTTCGGAACAGCAGATCCGGGAAAAGGTGCA
>JBBQMX010000263.1:0-4167 GCA_038329375.1 Pseudomonadales bacterium
CAGTACATCGATGGCTTTTGGTCGTGGAAAGGTCACCCGCCAGGCCAATGCAACCGTGCGAGAGGGGACCGGCGCGACAAAAGGCCGAACAACAAGGATATCTTCGTGGTATTGCATCGCGGTAGCAGCTGACAGCGGCAGGACCGTAATTCCCAGCCCCGAAGCCACCATATGACGAATGGTTTCCAGGGAACTGCCTTCCGTCACCAGGGAGGGGCCCGACGTCGCCGTAGTAGCCCGGGTGGTTACTGCAGCCACCAGCGGCGGGCACGCATCAAGCACTTGGTCCCTGAAACAATGCCCGGGGCCGAGTAAAAGCAGCTGCTCCTTGGCCAGCTCCTCGGCTGTCAGCGCCTCCCGTCGGGCAAGCGGGTGCTTTGCTGGCAGCAGCACCACGAATGGCTCATCATAAAGCGGCAGGGTAACCACCTCAGGCTCCGTAAACGGCAATGCGATGATGATGGCATCCAGCTCTGACTGGCGTAATTTCTGGCGCAGGTTGGCGGTATAGTTTTCTTCAATAAACAATGGCATATCCGGTGCGCCCCGGCGTAGTTCCGGAAGCAAATGCGGGAACAGATACGGCCCGATGGTATAAATGGCACCCACTTTCAAAGGCGAGTTGAGCTGGTTCTTGCCATCCTGGGCCATGTCCTTGATCACACCTACCTGATCAAGCACCCTCTGGGCCTGGTCGATAATACGTTGTCCCGTCTCGGTCACACGTATGCTGCTTTTGCTGCGCTCGAACAGCGGGATCCCGAGCTCGTCTTCGAGCTTTTTAACCGCCACACTCAAGGTCGGCTGACTGACATGACACCTCTCCGCAGCCCTGCCAAAATGTTTCTCCCGGGCCAGGGTAACGATGTAGCGCAATTCGGTAAGGGTCATGGGCAGCTCCGTTCAGTGTCCGAACTTATGATATACAGAATAAGGATTGATATTGACTATGGCAATCACAGAAAACAGAAACCAACCCCGTATTCTGGTCGCTGGATGTGGCTCATTGGGCGGTATGATAGCGCGCACGCTTTGTGAAAGTGCTGAAGTGTACGGACTGCGGCGCAATGCAGATGCCATCAAGGCACCGATTTCTCCCATTGGTGCTGATTTGCTGGACCCGTCTGCACTCGCCTCAGCGGTGCCAACGAACATAGACGCGCTGATCTACTGTCTGACGCCGTCCAGTTACGATGACAGGGGCTATCAGGCTGCGTATGTGACCGGATTGAGAAACCTGCTCGCCGTGCTGGACAGAGAAACCCTTGCCCGCGTGATATTTATCAGCAGCACCAGTGTCTATGATCAAGACAACGACGGCTGGGTCGACGAAAGCAGCCCCACCGAGCCCGAAAAATTCAGCGGCCAGCGGATTCTGGAAGGTGAGGCCATGGCCCTGAACAGCGGAGTACCGGCCACCATTGTCAGGCTGAGCGGGATTTATGGCCCCTCAAGGCACCGCTTTCTTGGCGCAGTAAGACGGGGCGAAATGAACCCGTCCAATCCGGCGCCCTACACTAACCGGATTCACGAAGTCGATGCTGCCAATGCCGTGGTTCATCTGATGCGGACGTCGTTGCAGGGCAAAACACTGGCTGAGCATTACATTGCCAGCGATTGTGAGCCGGCCAAACTGGATGAGGTCGTCGCCTGGGTACAAAGCCAGACGCCCTGCGCCCAACCTCAGGCAGAAGCAAGAACAGGCGGGCGGGCGGGCAGCAAACGTTGCCGGAACCAGCGGCTGCTGGATTCCGGCTTCTCGTTCCGCTATCCGGATTACCGGGCAGGATACAGCGAAATGATTCGGGATATTTCTTAACTGAGTACCATGACAGCTTCCATTTCCACCGGCACACCCTTTGGCAAGGCTGATACTTCAACGGCAGCCCGGGCGGGGTAAGGCTCCTGGAAATAGATAGCCATGATTTCATTGACGGTGGCAAAGTTGCTCAGGTCGGTCACATAGATATTGAGCTTTACGATATCCTGCAAGCGGCCGCCTGCCGCTTCGCACACGGCTTTCAGGTTTTCAAAAACCTGTCGGGTATTGGCGGCAAAATCACCGGCCACAAGCTCCATTGTTTCCGGCACCAACGGAATCTGACCGGACAAATAAACGGTGTCTCCGGCTTTGACGGCCTGAGAATAAGTACCTATCGCCTGAGGGGCGTTTTCAGTCTGAATCACTGATTTGTTAGTCATGAGGTCAGAGTCCTTATCTTGACTTGTTAGAAACGGAAAAGCGCAATCCTGTCGTCTGCCTGGCGGGACTGTCAAGCTTCGCTAATGGCGAACCCGGCTGATATGGGTCACTGCTTTGATATTCCGCACCCGCCGCATGACCCGTGCAAGATGACGGCGACCGTTCACATGCACCACCAGGTTGACGACACTCAGGCGCGCGTTCTGCTCCTCAACGTTGATACGCTCGATGTTGCCATCGGCAACGGCAACAGCATTCGCTACCTCAGCGATTACACCGCGCTGGCGTTCCAATTCCACCCTGAGCTCCACTGAGAACTCGTCGGTAATGTCCTTGGCCCACTTGAGGTGGGTGAGACGCTCTCTGGCTTCGTTTGCATCCGGAAGCCGTGTGCAGGTATCGCTATGAATCACCATGCCTTTGCCGGAATCCATAACACCCACCACCGGATCACCCGGAATCGGTTTGCAACAACTGGCAAAACGAACGAGCAACCCCTCGGTACCCCGAATCGTCACCGGGTTGCCAGGATGTTTTTCGCTGGGCTTACCGAGGTCAGCTTCAAGGTTCTTGTCATCACTGCCGGCGCCGCTCAACAACTGGCGCGCCACCAGATAAGCCATTCGATTTCCCAGCCCGATCTCGCAAAGCAGATCATCAAAACTGCTGACCTGATTGTGTGAGACCACAGCGTTAGTCTGACTTTCACTGATATTCGACAGTTTCTGGTCAAACCCATTGAGAGACTTTTTCAAGAGCGTTTTACCAAGGTCCAGAGACTCGGCTTTTTTCTGGAACTTCAGCACATGACGAATACTGCTGCGCGCTTTGCCGGTGATTACGAAGCTCAGCCAGGCCGGATTGGGACGAGCTCCGGGTGCCGTAATAATTTCAACAGTTTGTCCGCTTTGCAGAGGCTGACTAAGCGACGCCAGATTGCGGTTTATCCGACATGCCACACAAGCGTTGCCGATATCTGTGTGAATAGCATAAGCAAAATCCACTGGCGTCGCTCCGCCGGGGAGTTCCAGAATCTTGCCCTTCGGGGTGAAGACGTAAATTTCATCCGGGAACAGATCGACTTTGACATGTTCAATAAACTCGAGCGAATCGTCAGCCCGTTCGCGCATTTCCATCAAGCCTTTCACCCAATGGTCAACGCGCTTCTGGCTAACAACGGACACCTCGGATTGGTCGCTCTTGAACATCCAGTGTGCGGCAATACCGTTGTTTGCGACTTGCTCCATTTCTTCTGTCCGGATCTGGATTTCGATATTGACATGCATGCCGAACAGGGTGGTATGGATCGACTGGTAACCGTTCACCTTCGGCATCGCGATGTAGTCTTTGAAACGTCCCGGTAGCGGCTTATAAAGGCTGTGCACCGCGCCCAGTATGCGGTAGCAGTCGTCTTCGGTGTCGGTGACGATACGGAAGGCGTAGACGTCCATAATTTCATGGAACGATTTGTGTTTGAATTTCATCTTGTTATAGATGCTGTTCAGGTGCTTTTCGCGCCCCAGAATCCGACCGGGCAGACCGCGTTCGGTCAGTTTCTCTTCCAACCGGCCCCGGATCTCTTCGATGATCCCCTGGTGGCTGCCCCGCAGCTTACTGACGGCTTTGGAAATGTAACGTGAACGCATCGGGTATAGCGAAGCGAAACTCAGGTCTTCGAGCTCGGTGCGAACACTGTGCATGCCAAGTCGATTGGCAATGGGCGCATAGATATCAAGGGTTTCGTTGGCAATACGCTGGCGTTTTTCGTAGGGCAGCGGTCCCAGCGTGCGCATGTTGTGCAGACGATCCGCAAGTTTGACCAGAATTACCCGAATATCCCGGGCCATCGCCAGGGTCATCTTCTGGAAATTCTCGGCCTGAGCCTCAGCACGGCTCCGGAACTCGATCTGGGTCAGCTTGCTAACCCCGTCCACCAACTCGGCCACCGGCTCACCAAACTGCTC
>JBBQMX010000264.1:0-4156 GCA_038329375.1 Pseudomonadales bacterium
CCCTGATCATCGCCACGCCGATCCTGACGTGCACGGGTCGAACCCTCGACCACCGGCCCGACGATCTCCAGATGAGACGGGTTAAAGTTCAGTGCGATATGGACTTCGCCACCCGGGGTCATCACATTGGACGAAAAACCCTGATGATATTTAACATCACCAGAGGAGTTCAGCAACTTTTTGCCCTCGAATTCGTCAAACAATTCCATCGGGCTTTTGCCAAATATGTTGACCAGCACATTAAGTCTGCCGCGATGCGCCATGCCTATGACGATTTCCCGCGCGCCGTATTCACCTGCGCGCTGAATAAGCCCATCCAGCATGGGAATAAAGCTCTCTGCACCTTCAAGGCCAAAGCGTTTTGTACCCGGAAATTTCGCATCCAGATGGCGTTCAAGCCCCTCCGCCGCAGTAAGCCTTTCCAGCACCCCGATCCGGGCTTCGTTGCCATAGCTGGCCCGGGAACGGAAACTCTCAAAACGCTGCTGCAACCACTGCTTTTCTTCCAGAGCCGTGATATGCATAAATTCCGGCCCAATTTGTCCGCAATACGTCGCTTCCAGCGTATCGACGATATCCCGAAGCGTGGCTTCGTCTCGGCCAATGTAGAGCGGTCCAGTCTGGAAAGTGGTATCGACGTCAGCCTCAGTCAGGCCGTGAAAAAGCAGTTTCAGATCCGGCACATCCATCCGCTCCATCAGGCCGAGCGGATCGAGCTTCGCCTTTTGATGCCCCCGCTCTCTGTAGGATCCAATAAGCTGCAGCACCTTGACCTGCTTGCGCTCATGCTCAACATTAATGCCTCCGGATCCCGGGGCCGGCAAGGGACGTGCCCGCTTCCTGCCAAGCAATTCAAAGTGCGCCTGGATGGTGTCATGCGAGGAATCCGGCCCGGCGTGACCATTGGTTCGCGGCAGGGCGTCAAAAAAACCACGCCATTCTTCTGGCACGCCATTGGGGTCGTGGAGATAGGTTTCGTACAAACCTTCAACGTAGGCCGCATTACCGCCGGATAGGTAGGATGAGCGGAGAAATTCCTGCATGATACTTTCGTGCATCACTTTAACTCCGGTATTTGCCAACAAGCCTGTATTCGTTCAACCCATGTTGGTTTAAGTCGAGCAATGACCAGATACCACGTCTATCAGGTACCGCTACTTAATAACATATGACGGATATGGCCGATTGCCCGGGTTGGATTCAAACTCTTTGGGCACACGGCCACGCAGTTCTGGATACCGTGGCAACGGAACACGCTAAACGGATCATCCAGTTTTGACAGGCGCTCTTCAGTCGCGGTATCACGACTGTCGGCGAGAAAACGGTAGGCCTGCAATAACCCAGCCGGGCCGATAAATTTATCCGGATTCCACCAAAATGAGGGGCAGCTAGTAGAACAGCAGGCACAGAGAATACACTCATACAACCCGTCAAGCTTCTCTCTGTCTTCAATAGTTTGCAATCTTTCGATAGCGGGCGGCGGACTATCGTTTAACAGGTAAGGCTGAATTTTTTCGTATTGCGCGTAAAACTGGCTCATATCGATAACCAGATCCCGGATCACTGGCAACCCCGGTAAAGGCCGCAGCACCAACTTGTTCTTTTTGACACATTCGGACAAGGGTGTGACGCAGGCCAGACCGTTTTTGCCGTTCATATTAACGCCGTCGGAGCCACACACCCCTTCGCGGCAGGAGCGTCGGAAGACCAGGCTGGTATCCTGAGCCTTCAGCAGCTCAAGGACATCGAGAACCATCAGATCCTTGCCACCAGTATCAAGTTCAAAGTCCTGCATAAAAGGCACAGAATCTTTTTCCGGGTTGTAGCGATAAATACTGACTTGAAGCATTATTTAAAATCCCCTGGGGGCCAGGACGTAATCATAATTAAGCTTGAACTCTATTAAATAGCGACCTTAGTAGGTTCGAGCCTTCGGTGCAAAAGCTTCACGAGTGACCGGCGCGAAATTGACAGCACGTTTCTTAACGGCTTTATCACCGGGGAAATATAGCGAATGGCACAGCCAGTTATCATCATCACGCTCAGTATAATCTTCACGCGCGTGGGCGCCACGACTTTCCTTACGCTCTTCCGCCGCAATCGCGGTGGCCTCAGCCACTTCAAATAAATTCTGCAGTTCAAGGGCTTCAATGCGCGAGGTATTAAACGTCTGGCTTTTATCGACCAGCCCTACACATTCGACACGCTGGCGCAATTCCGCGAGTTTTTTGACGCCCTCCTGCATAAAATCACCGCGCCGGAATACGCCAAAATGATTTTGCATAATGGTTTGCAACTCATTGCGTAGATCAGCAACTGAGTCATCACTTTTACTGCTGTTGACTTTATTAAGGCGCGCCATCGCAGCATCAATATCCGTATCAGACGCGTCACGCAATTCAATACCTGCACGCAGGGCTTGCTCGATAAAGAGACCTGAAGAACGTCCGAAGACCACGAGATCGAGCAAGGAGTTACCCCCGAGCCGGTTTGAACCGTGTACCGATACGCAAGCCACTTCACCACAGGCAAAAAAACCATCGACGATGTGATCGAGTCCATCAGCGCCCTGCGTTAACGCCTGCCCATGCACATTGGTGGGTATTCCTCCCATCATATAATGGCAGGTTGGCACGACGGGGACAGGCTCCTTTACCGGATCAGTGTGGGCAAAGGTTTGCGCCAGCTCACAAATCCCCGGCAGCCGACTGTGCAGCACTTCTTCACCGAGATGATCAAGCTTGAGCAGCACATGGTCACCCAACGGCCCGCAACCACGACCCTCCAGAATTTCCAGGACCATCGACCGCGCAACCACATCACGTCCGGCCAGATCCTTGGCGTTGGGCGCATAACGCTCCATAAACCGCTCACCGTCCTTGTTGATTAAATAGCCACCCTCGCCCCGACACCCTTCTGTAACCAGGACGCCCGCGCCATAAATGCCGGTGGGGTGGAATTGCCACATCTCAATATCCTGCACAGGAAAGCCGGCTCGCAATGCCATACCCACACCATCGCCGGTATTGATATGCGCGTTCGTCGTCGACGCATATATCCGTCCTGCACCGCCGGTAGCCAGTACCGTTGCTTTGGACTTAACGTAAACGGTCTCGCCAGTTTCGATATCGATGGCAATCACGCCAACTACCGCGCCGTCCTGATTCTTAACGAGGTCAACCGCAAACCACTCATTGAGAAAAACCGTTTTATTTTTTAAATTACCCTGATAAAGGGTGTGCAATAAAGCATGGCCAGTGCGATCAGCCGCCGCACAGGTTCGTGCTGCCTGCCCGCCATTGCCAAAATCTTTTGACTGGCCACCGAAGGGCCTTTGATAAATCCGTCCTTCCTTTGTCCTCGAAAAGGGCAAACCCATGTGTTCCAGTTCATAGACCGCTGCGGGACCGACCGAACACATATACTCAATGGCATCCTGGTCACCGATGTAATCAGAACCCTTGACCGTATCGTACATATGCCACTGCCACTGATCGTTGGGGTCATCGCTGGCAATCGCGCAAGTGATGCCACCCTGAGCAGACACAGTATGAGAGCGCGTAGGGAAAACTTTGGAAATAACAGCTGTCTTGTAACCAGACTGGGAAAGCTGCAGGGCCGCTCGCATACCAGCGCCACCACCACCGACGATAACACCATCAAACGAAATGGTTCGAATGTTAGCCATTCAGTCAAATCCCCCAGAGAATTGCGATTGCCCAAACCACATAGGCCAGGGTGACGGCGATCATGCCGAGTTGTAGAAAAACCCTGAGGACGGTCGCCCTGGGGCCGAGCAAGCGAACCGTCACGTAATCGGTCAACACCGCCCACATACCAATCCAGGCGTGAGCAGCAAGGGACAACACCGCGAACAGACTCAGCAAACGCACCAGAAAGTGGCTATGCAGCGCTTTCCACGCCGGGTAGGTAACTTCACCTGCTAACAGGAGATACCCAACGATAAACACCAGATAAACCATCATCACCACGGCGGTGGCGCGCTGTGTCAGCCAATCCGACAGACCACTGCGCCCAAAACTTGTCACATTGCCTACAGCCATACCCAGACTCCCACTGCAACAATCAGCACAACTGCGCCAGCTAGCACAATCTTTGCTCCGAGAACTCCGCCCTCAAGGCTTTCGCCGATACC
>JBBQMX010000265.1:0-4138 GCA_038329375.1 Pseudomonadales bacterium
CAACACGGAATCTTTTTTTATTCATATAAATCATACATATAAAGATCAAAGGACGCGGGTTCAATTCCCGCCGTCTCCACCAAGCAAGCAAAAAGGCCCCTGTTTTCAGGGGCTTTTTCCGTTTTTGACCTCAAAAACTCAGACCAATCTATATTTCCTTTATTCTTTTTCCTTCATTATTTCCATTAGTTAAAATCCTGGTCATCCTGCGTAACCCGGAGTTGGTGAACATCCCGTCACAACGGTAGCTGAAAATCGGTTTAAAAATACCTGGCCATATCAGCCATTAAGCAACAGATGCACGCCAATGCTGGCCACGTAACCCAGAGCAATGGCAGGCGTCCACTTCAGGTGGCTGAGAAACGTGTACTGGCCCCTCGCTTGCCCCATCAAAGCAACTCCGGCAGCTGAGCCTATCGAGAGTAAGCTGCCTCCAACACCGGCCGTAAGCGTAACCAGAAGCCATTGGTAGTCCGGCATAGACGGGTTCATGGTCAATACCGCAAACATCACCGGAATGTTGTCCACCAACGCAGAAATTACACCAACCATGACGTTGGCAAATGTCGGTCCCAGGTCGCCATAAAGTGTTGCTGACATCACGCCCAGGTAGCCAATGAAGCCTAGGCCACCCACTGCCATGATGACCCCATAAAAAAAGAACAGCGTATCCCACTCAGCCCGGGCGATATGGGAAAAAACGTTGAAGCCATGGCCTTCAGAGCTCTCTCCCGGGGGCGTTTCAGAACTTTCATCCCAGCGGTACTCCTCGTGCCGTTTAAGGTAGAAGCCGAAAATCTTGAGATAGCCAAGCCCTGTCATCATGCCGAATACAGGCGGAATGTGCAGGAATTGGTGGAAGCAGATCGCTGTAGCAATGGTCAGCAGAAACAGGGCACAGATTACCAGCCCACCCGGGCGAATCACCTTGTCATGAGTCTCGGACGACGCCGGTTTACCTTTCGGCAAAGCAAAATGCATCAACACTGCGGGCACCAGGAAATTGACCACTGCCGGCAGGAATAACTGGAAAAAGTCCTGAAATGGCAGAATGCCTTTTTGCCAGACCATCAGGGTCGTTATATCACCAAACGGACTGAACGCGCCGCCAGCATTCGCTCCAACCACGATGTTAATACAGGAGAGCGACACAAACGCAGCGCTGTCACGACCGACAGCCATGACCACCGCGCACATGATCAACGCTGTAGTGAGATTATCCGCCACCGGTGAAATAAAGAACGCCAGAGTCCCGGTTATCCAGAACAGCTGGCGGTACCCATAGCCCTTACCGAGCAACCAGATACGCAATTGGTCAAACACACCCCGTTCCAGCATGGCATTGATGTAAGTCATGGCGACGAGCAAAAAGAAAAACAGTTCCGCGTATTCAAGGAAGTTGTGCCGGATGGCCGCTTCCACTTCCCCATTGTCGCCGACTCCACGATAGACCCAGGCCACCAGAATCCAGATCAGTCCCGCTGCAATCAGCATCGGCTTGGACTTTGCCAGATGAATCTTTTCTTCCAACATCACCAGGATGTATGCAACCACGAAAATTACAATGGCGGCGTAACCGACGGGGTGTGCAACCAGATCCAGGGCCCGGTCCGGGGCGGCCCATACCAGTCCGGGTGCCAACGACAACAGCGCCGTTAACAGCACAGCAATTGCTTTCATCAAAAAGGTGCTCCCAGTAAAACGAAATGCCCGGGGTCGAACGCCCCGGGAAATGAGTTATTCAATCTCGATAGGGCAGCGAAAATTACAAACCCGATCTGGCCACGATTAGCGATCAGTGCTTTTTGATAGGCACTGATTCTTCCTTTCAATTATCCGTCCAACATGAAGAAAGCTGCAATCAGCCAAAACCGATTGCAGCTATGGAGGTACCTCGCTGGTTGGCGAGACCAAGAGGCCACGTCCCGATCAGATCTTTCAGAGCCAATATCCCGACTACGTCATCATTGCGGTTAATAACCACAGAAAACCCTGCGTCGGAAATGTAAAGCTTGTCCTTCACTTCCTGCATTCCCATTGCCGATCGAGCAGTAAGCGGCTTCTGACTGATGAAATCCGACAACAACTGTGTTGCTGCGTCACCACCGGTTAATGAATCTTTATTGGGGCGGGAGGCAAGCATGGATGACTAAGCAACCTTAAACGTGGTGCGTGAAAGGCCAGCTGTACCCGGACAAATGGAGTGAGTTTTGATCGTAGAGAGTCAGCTTTAAGGCGCTGAAGTGTCCTCATAAACCGGAAGTGCGCCTGCCCCAGCTGTCCAGACCAAAAATACCAACGCCAGCAACGCAATCAGATTGCATGGCAGTTTAATTTTGTCGTCAAGGCAAAAACGCATGGATTTACCTTCATTTGCCAAACTGGCGCAGATTTGAATAAAGTATCACTCGGCGTGAAGTCGCGCAAACACGAATCGTTTTTATCCACTGGGCCAGAATAACTTCCCGCCCGGTCGAAACGACCTCAGGATTCAACTATGAATATGAAGAGTCAAACCCTCAAATATCTTGTCTTATGCTGTGCGATGGCCAGTGCCCAAGCATCATTTGCCGAGGAAGGGTCCTCCGGCGAAGACTCAGATGATCAATACCTGTATCAACCCGACGAATCCAGGCTGCCGGACTTCGAGACGGAGGTGGAACCCTTACATGAGGAATCGTTACAGGGGTTCGATTGCATGGATCGCGATGGTGATGGTTACCTTTCTGAAGATGAGCTCGAGAACCGCGATGAATGTGTCAGCAACGCGAAGGAACGAGGCCTGGAAGCGTCAACCAGAACCGCACTTATTCTTGACCTTATGGATGCGGACCGTGACTTACGTGTTAGCAAACGGGAATTTAATATCTGGAACGAAATGAAGGTCCAGCAGAACTGATCAGAAAGTCGGGACATCGCTTAGTACCTCTTGTTGGTGTAGCTGTTGGTCGCGACATTCGGATGCGCAAAGCTTAGATTCTGGAGGCATCAGCTGATTAGTCAATCCAGATGCTTTCGATCAGCTATCAACCAGCTTCAAAACCCGATCCAGCATGGGGTCCCGCTCCTCTTCCCGACCTTTTCTGCCCAGAAACTGCAACCGGATATGCGGGGGGATGCCGACGTCTTCGTATATCTGGCCGTCGTAGGCCCGGTAGATTTCGTTGGACAGGGTGAGGTGCCAACCATTCGGGAGATGGCGCTCCAGAGTGTCGGAGAGGATTCCCTGGGTCGGCTCTCCGATCAGGGTCATGCGGGGGTGCTGGAGCAACGCGAGCACAAAGATTTCGGCAGCGCTGGCGGTAAGCTCACTGGTCAAGACATAGAGATTACCAGGGTATGTTTCGCTGTTGGGCGGGGTCACGTGTATTTTTTGCTGGCCGGTGAAACCGTTTCCGTGGCGGGCGGATTTGCTGAATGCGAGTCGCTTTCTGTCCATCAGGTGAGAGGCAAAGCGCAAAGCCACCCCGTCGTAACCGCCGCCGTTGCCCCGGATATCGACTACAAGATTGGGTAAGCCTCTGAGCTCAGACAGCACGGTTTTCATAACCGCCTCTGTAGCGGCCAGGTCCGCCGCCGGGCGGCCTATCTTGCCGCTCTGGCCTGCCATTGCTCGGATGTTCAGGTAGCCGGTAGTGTTACTGAGCCGACCCCAATCAACAGTATGACTGGCACCATGTCGGATGCCACCTCTTAAATAATCGTCCTGAATGATATCGTGCAGCCGCTCTCTGAGCTCAACCAGGTAGTTTTCGATGCCGCGGTCATCGTGGGCGCCTTCCAGTTCCTCCTCCAGGCGTTTGTATAGCGCAGGACGAGCGCCCGCGCTGTAGTGCCCCCAGGGCGTATGCAACCGAATGTGGCCATCGCGGAGCGGACGCAACATGGCGGCCATGTTGGCGAACAGGGTTTCCCTTGGACAGTCCGGTGTTATACGGGGGCGGAATGTCTCATACGACTGATCCCATGAAACACCTTTGAGCTCAAAAAGTGCATAGTGTTCGGCAAAGGTTCGCCAGAGAATATCGAAGTTATATTCGGGGTCTTTGCTTTTCTTGCTCCGTTCATCATGAGCTGCACTCGGAAGCGCTTTCAAACGGCGAAAACTCACCCGAGCCACACCCGTCGCGCGGTGTGC
>JBBQMX010000266.1:0-4117 GCA_038329375.1 Pseudomonadales bacterium
GGCTTCGAGCTGGTCAACCTGAGCTTCCGGCAAACCCAGCCCGCGGGCGATACGTACCAGCATCTCGTGTTCGGAAGGGTGAATTTCCCCGTCCGCCACCACCGCAGAAACCTGAACCTGGAGAAACATCTGCAGTAGGGCGGGTTGGCCGCGGCTCAATTTCAGGAAATGCGCCAGTTCCGCATCCAGATCAAAATCATCGGACTTGCCTCGGGCAAAGGCCGCCTTGGCTTTCTCCTGCTGCTCTTCGTTCAACCGGAATTTCTGAAACAGGGTTTCAGCAACGCGAATTTCATCCTGGCTGACCACCCCGTCGGCTTTACACAGGGCGCCCATAACGGCAAATACAGAGTCCAGGAACTGGACCTGTACCCCAATCAGCCCCTTGTATAGTTTCTTTTTGAGCGCCCGCAATAGCAACACGCCAACAAAAGCGCCAACCAGAAAGCCGGGAAAGCGGCCGAATGCGTAGCCGATAAGGCCACCAACAATAATCGCAAATAACATCGCAGCATCCTGAATAGCTGGGGAGCCTCTGAACAACTCCTGAGAATATCAGCAGCCATCATACCCTTTTTTTCAGGTCTCAAGCACCATCAGGGCCTGACCGGCGTTGATCTGCTGGCCTTCGTCCCGTGCAATAGCGATAACCTTGCCGGTCTCCGGAGCGGTAATTTCTATTTCCATCTTCATGGATTCCAGTATCGCTACCACCTGTCCTTCGCTGACCTGATCGCCTTCTGCCACGCACAGTTTCCAGAGACTGCCTGCTACCGGCGATTCCACCGGGGTGCCATCGGGAAGCCCGTCACTGTCGTGTTCAGCCAGATCTTGTTGCGATTCGAAATTGATCTGGCCACTGGCTACCCAGCGTTCCAGTTCTTCTTCGAAGGCCTGGTTGCGGGCCTCGGTAAAGGTCTGGATCTCACCAGCATGGGTTTCCAGAAAGGCCTGGTATTCATTCAGGCTGAAGGTGGTTTGCTCGATTTTCAGCGCGTAATCCCCTTTCGGAAAATCCCTACGGATTTGCCTCAGTTCATCCGCTTCCACTTCAAAAAAACGTATCTGATCGAAAAACCTGAGCAGGTAGGGTTGGGTGAACTCGGTGGTGCGGCGATAGCGGTTCCACATCTGCAGGGTGCGCCCCACAAACTGATAGCCACCGGGACCTTCCATACCATAAACGCAAAGATAGGAGCCGCCGATACCGACCGAATTTTCTGCCGTCCAGGTACGGGCGGGGTTGTACTTGGTGGTGACCAGACGGTGCCGTGGATCATAAGGCGTGGACACCGGTGCGCCCAGATAGACGTCCCCGAGGCCCATTACCACATAACTGGCTTCAAAAAATATGCGTTTCACTTCTGCTACATCCGCCAGACCATTGATACGGCGGATAAACTCGATATTACTGGGACACCAGGGTGCGTCTTTGCGCACTGACTGCATGTATTTCTCGATGGCCAGACGACAGGCTTCGTCATCCCAGGAAATCGGCAGATGCACGATGCGCGAAGGCACCTGCAGGTCTGTCTGCTGTTGCAGGTGAGTCTCGGCGTCTTCCAACAAGGTCAGCAGTTCGCCTCGCGGCAGTATGACCGGATCAAAGTGAACCTGCAGCGAGCGGATGCCCGGGGTCAGCTCCAGAATGCCATCCAGGCCCTGTTGCTGCAGCCAGAGCATCAGGGCATGAGCCCGGAAACGCAGCCGAAGGTCCAGCTCCAGCGGGCCGTATTCGATCAGCAGGTAGCGGTCGCCGGATGGGCGATAGACCACCTGTACGCCTGCCTGCTCAGCGCTCAGGGTTTTCAGGACCGGTGAGGGAGTACGATAGGCCGCACACTCATCGTCCACTACTGTCAGTTCATTGATCATGGAGTCCTGGGCTAGCGCAAGGCGGTCTGCATCCTCCAGGCTGACGGGCTGGAAGCGAATCCGGTCTCCGGCCTTGAGCTGGCCGAGCTTCCACAGGTCGGCCTTGATGGTGGTGACCAGGCACACAAAGCCCCCGAGAGATGGCCCGTCGGGCCCCAGGATGACCGGCATGTCGCCGGTGAAATCCACGGTGCCGACAGCGTAAGCGTTGTCATGGATATTGGAGGGGTGCATGCCGGCCTCGCCGCCATCCCGTCGCGCCCATTGCGGCTTCGGGCCGACCAGACGGATGCCGGTGCGGCTGGAGTTGTAATGCACTTGCCAGTCGGTCGCGAAGAACGTTTCGATGTCGTTTTCAGTGAAAAAATCCGGCGCGCCATGAGGTCCATAAACCACCCGTAGCGTCCAGTGATCGGTCAGGGCCGGTTCGAGGCTGGCGGGAAGAGCGCTCGTGCTAGTGGTCTCATTACTGGCAGGCAAGTGCAGTACGTCACCGGTGCGAAGCGCACGGCCGCCATGGCCGCCAAACTGACCCAGAGTAAAGGTGCTGCGGGAGCCCATATAAGGTTCACACTGCAAACCGCCGGCAACAGCCAAATAAGCCCTTGCGCCATTGTCCCGGGCCTTGCCCAGTTTCAGGGTTTGGCCAGCTGCAATCAGCACCGGTTGGTAACGGGCGACCGGGTCACCGTCGAGGGTTGCCCCCAGGTCTGCCCCGGTCAGGGCAATGGTGGCGGCGCTGTTGAACCGCAGCGTGGGGCCGTTGAGGGTGAACTCCAACCCGGCAACGCCTTCCTCATTACCCAGCAGGCGATTGCCAAACCGAAAACTCAGGCTGTCAAAGGGTCCGGAAGGCGGCACGCCCACCGGCCAATAGCCGGTGCGCCCGGGGTAATCCTGCACGGTGGTCAGGGTGCCGCCCGCCAGCACATCGATGGTGGTGGGGTAATAGACAAAGCCGTTCAGATAGCGGGTGGTCATTTGACCGTCTGCGAAGGCATCATCAGCCAGAATGGCCAGAATATAATCGCGGTTAGTCTCGATACCTTCGATGGTTGTGTGAGTCAGGGTCTGCGCGAGAGCGTTCAGAGCCTGATCCCGGGTGCGTTCGTGGACCATCACCTTGGCCAGCATAGGGTCGAAGAGGGCAGAGACTTCCACCCCGGCTTCGATCCAGTGATCAATGCGCAGGCGTTTGCCGTCCGCCTGTGGGAATCGCACGGTGGTCAGCAGTCCGGCGCAGGGCTGGAAGTCCTTGTTGGGGTCCTCGGCGTAGAGCCGGGCCTGAATCGCGTGGCCATCGGGCCTGGCGTTGCGGGGCAGGTCATCCAGTTCGCCCAGCTCAGCGGCAGCTAGCCGAACCATCCAGTCCACCAGGTCGACACCGTAAACCTGCTCGGTAACGCCGTGCTCCACCTGCAGCCGGGTGTTCACTTCCAGAAAATAGAAGCCGTTGGTGGCCTGATCGACGATAAATTCAACGGTGCCGGCATTGCGATAGTGGGTGGAAGCAACCAGTCGCCGGGCGGTTTCGTGGAGCGTGGTACGAACATCGTCGGGCAGGTACGGCGCCGGAGTTTCTTCCAGCACTTTTTGATGCCGCCTTTGGGCAGAGCAGTCCCGTTCACCCAGGGCAAGGGCGTTGCCAGCACCGTCGCCAAATACCTGAACCTCAATATGCCGGGCATTTTCGATGTACTTTTCCAGGAACACACCGTCGTTGGAAAAATTATTGGCACTTAGCCGTTTTACCCCGTCCCAGGCGTTGCGCAGTACGTCTTCATTCTGACAGATCTGCATGCCGATACCGCCACCGCCCGCTGTGCTCTTTAGCATGACGGGATAACCGATGTTGCTGGCTGAGGTTACCGCAGCGTCAAGGGAGGCCAGCAGGGCGGTACCGGGCAGCAGCGGTACCCTGGCGTCTTCCGCCAGTTGTCGGGCGGTGTGCTTGAGGCCGAACTCCCGCATCTGGTCCGCGGTCGGGCCAATAAACACAATGCCGTTGGCTTCGCAGCGCTCAACGAAATCCGGGTTCTCACTGAGGAAGCCATAGCCGGGATGCACGGCCTCAACGCCCGCCTGCTTCATAACGTCGAATAGCTTGTCCTGGTTCAGGTAGGTCTCGCTGGCGGAGCCGCTGCCCAGGGCATGGGCCTCGTCAGCCAGCCGGGTGTGCAGGGAGTCGGCATCGGCGTCGGCGTAGACGGCTACGCTGGCTACACCCAGAGTTTTCAGAGTG
>JBBQMX010000267.1:0-4105 GCA_038329375.1 Pseudomonadales bacterium
ATAATAAAATAAAAGACAGGAACGCCTACAAATGAAAATTCGTTCACTAATAAAATCCACAGCAGCGCTGGCACTAACGGCTTTGCTGACGAGTACCCAGGCCTTTGCCCAGGAGAGCTTTACACTAAGACTGGCCGAGACCTGGGGTCCGAACTTCCCGATTTTCGGTGATGCCACCAAAGGCATGGCTGAGATGGCCGAAAAAATGTCCAATGGCCGCCTGAAAATCCGCATCGATTCCGCCAACCGCCACAAAGCCCCGTTCGGTGTGTTTGATATGGTGAAAGCGGGCCAGTACGACATGGGCCACTCTGCGTCTTACTACTGGAAAGGCAAAGTCCCCAACACCCTGTACTTCACCAGCATGCCTTTTGGTATGAACGCTCAGGAACAGTGGGCCTGGTTCTATCACGGCGATGGTATGGAGCTGATGCAGGAAGTGTACGAGCCCCACAACATGCTGTCGTTCCCGGGTGGTAACACCGGTAACCAGATGGGCGGCTGGTTCCGTAAAGAAATCAAAACCCTCGAAGACCTCCAGGGCCTGAAAATGCGGATCCCCGGGTTTGCGGGCGAAGTCTTTGCAGAAGTGGGCGTTAACCCCACCAACATACCGCCAGGTGAGCTCTACACTGCACTTGAACGCAACACCATTGATGCGGTTGAATGGGTCGGTCCGGCTCTGGACCTGCGTCTGGGCTTTCAGCAAATCGCTGACTACTACTACACCGGCTGGCACGAACCTGCCACCGAACTGCAGTTTCTGATCAACAAGGATGTCTGGGAAAAGCTGCCGGCCGATCTGCAGGAAATCCTGCGCGTTTCCATGCGTACGGCGTCCTATGACATGCTGACTCACTCTGTGCATGCCAACGCGGAAGCCTGGGCCTCGATTCGTGACGAATACCCGAACGTACAGATCAAAACGTTCCCGGACGAAATCTTCGAAGCCATGGTTGCGGCTAACAAGAAGGTCCTGAAAGAGTATTCCAAGGACAACGAGCAAGGCCAGCGCATCATCAAGTCGCAGCAGGAGTATCTGGACAAGGCACGTGCCTACACCAACATTTCCGAGCGTGCTTACCTGAACACCATGGCTGACCTGGAAGAGTAGGTTCACTGCCAATGGACAGATGCCGGGGCCTCGCAAGAAGCTCCGGCATTCTTTTATCAGGAGTTTGTGAAAAGCCTTCGCAGTTTGGATAAATTGTCCGGGTGCTTTTCAAAGGCTCTTATTTAATCCCGACCGGTCCGGAGCTGCGCTTCGGCATGAGGAACGATAATGCGTTGGTTGATTGCGGTGGATAACGGGCTGGGAGCCATATCAAAAGCGTGCGGCTGGGTCGCAAGCGTGGCTTTTATCCTGATGATGCTTAATGTCTTCTACGATGTGGTTGCCCGTTATGCGTTTAATGAAGTCTCCATCGGCATGCAGGAAATGGAGTGGCATCTCTACTCCTTCGTTTTTCTGATGGGTATTCCCTATGCCATGAGAACCGATGGCCACGTGCGGGTGGACGTTTTGTATGCCGGCCGCAGCGAAACCTTCAAGGCCTGGATCAATCTCATTGGTGCCATTCTTTTTGCGCTTCCTATCGCCGCCCTGATCGCCTGGCTGGGCTGGGACTACATGCTTGAGTCTTATCGTATGGGTGAGGGCAGCGGTGATCCGGGCGGCCTGCCTTACCGGTTTATCATCAAGGGGCTGATTCCGTTTTCGTCCTTTTTCCTGGCCATCGCCAGTCTCGGTATGGCGACCTTCGCCCTCAGAGTACTGGCTAAAGAATCCACGTACGAAGGCCAAACCGGCGCAGGAGGTCTGGCATGATCGGCATGATAATGTTTGTGGTCTGCCTCTTCATGCTGTTGTGGGGCTTTCCGGTTGCGTTTACCTTCGGTGGCGTCGCCCTGATTTTTGGTCTGATTGCAGAAGGCCCGCAACTGTTTGCCTTCATGCCGTTCCGCATCATGAGCATCATGCAGAACACGGTATTGATGGCGATACCCTTGTTCATCTACATGGGCATTGTGTTGCAACGCACCCGCCTGGCGGAGCAGTTGCTGGAATCCATGGGACGGCTGTTTGGCGGGCTGCCCGGCGGCCTGGCCATCTCCACCATCGTGGTCGGTGCACTACTGGCCGCCTCTACCGGGGTGGTGGGCGCCAGCGTTGTGGCGATGGGCCTGATTTCCCTGCCGGTCATGCTGGCCAACGGCTATGACAAAAAGCTGGCCTGCGGCACCATCTGTGCGTCCGGCACGCTGGGGCAGATTGTGCCCCCGTCCATCATTCTTATTATCCTCGGTGACGTACTCGGCCTGCCGGTGGGAGATCTGTTCAAGGCAGCGGTGATTCCGGGTGTGGTACTGGTCGGGTTATACGTTGGCTATATTCTGTTTGTCAGCTGGCGATCCCCTGAATCGGCACCGGCCATGCCGCGGGATAACGACGACACCCGGGCCCAGGAAATCGGCAAAGCCCTGTTGGCCATCATCCCGCCGCTGGCGTTGATTGTGGTGGTGCTGGGCTCCATCTTTACCGGAATTGCGACGCCGACCGAATCCTCCGCCCTGGGCGCCATCGGCGCCCTGGTTCTGGCGGTGGCCTATCGCCAGTTCTCCTGGAAGATGATGTGGGAAAGCTCCCGGGACACCGTCAAGGTGACGGCCATGGTGTTCGCCATTCTGGTGGGCGCCACAGCGTTCTCCATGGTGTTCAGTTACACCGGCGGTGACTACCTGCTGGAAGAATGGATGCTGCAACTGCCCGGTGAGAAGTGGGGCTTCCTGATTCTGACCATGATCATCATTCTGGTGCTGGGTTTCTTCATCGACTTTGTCGAGATCTCCTTCATCATCGTGCCGATCCTGGCCCCGATCGCGGAACTGATGGGCATCAACATGCTCTGGTTTGCCATCCTGATCGCGATGAACCTGCAGACCAGCTTCCTGACGCCGCCGTTCGGGTTCAGTCTGTTCTACCTGAAAGGGGTATCACCGCCGGAGGTCAAAACCACCGACATCTATCGCGGGGTCACGCCGTTCATACTGCTGCAGATTATGGTGCTGATCGCGATCCTGATCTTTCCGGCGTTCTTTGGTATGTCATCGACCTGAGCCACCAACCTCAGGTCGATGCGCCCGGCCTTACCCAAAAGGCCGGGTGCACTCTCTCCGTGCCCACTCTTTTTCTGTGCTGGCTGGACTACACTGATGTAGTTTTGTTGCAGGTGCTTATAACAGGCTGCCGCTGATAAAAGGCAAGGTAATCATCATGTCGTTAAGAACCAAATTGATACTGCTTGCCTTGCTTCCACTGTTGGTTGTCACCGGTATTTTTTCTGCGGTGACCTTGCATCAGGGCGCCATACTGACCGAACGGGAACTGCATATTTTTGAGCAGAACCTGCGGCGGTCCAAGGAAACGGCGCTGAAAGACTACGTCTCCATCATGCGTACCGCTATCGACTTTATCCGAAAGAACTCCGCCAATGATGATGAAGCCCGCGAGAAGGTTATGGCCTTGATGCAGGAGGCTTATTTCAGTGACGACGGTTATTTTTATGCCTACACCAACGACGGTCTGAACCTGGTCCACGCTACACAACCGAGCCTGATCGGGCAGGATATGTACGATTTTCGGGACAGCAGCGGTAATTACCTGATCCAGAACCTGATACGGATAGCTGAAAATGGCGGCGGGTATTACCAGTATTTGTGGCAACAGCCCTCCACGGGTAAGGAAGTGGCTAAAGTCGGCTATGTTGAACAGATTGCGGACTGGCAATGGATGTTTGGCACGGGGTTGTATATCGACGATATTGCCACCGAGATGCGCTTGATCGCAGCCGGGGTGGATGCAAACGTCAAGCAGACCTTACTGGCCCTCCTGTTGGCGTTGGTGGTATCAATAGGCGTTGTCGTGTCCGCGGCGGTTCTGTTTAACGTGCACGAGCATCGCCTGGCGGACCAGAATCTTAACTAGATAAGTCATAAAACATTAAAAAATCTGGAAGAGTAACGCCGCGGGGTATCCAGGGAATTGCATGATGGAATCAACCAATTGCTGGTTTCCGTAAAATACCGGCTGGAAACGGCCATGACC
>JBBQMX010000268.1:0-4100 GCA_038329375.1 Pseudomonadales bacterium
ATGGATCTGACCAGAACGCTATTCTGGTCAGATCCATGAGCGCGAGTGACGTAGGCCATAATACGCTCTGGTAGCAGGGCTGCGGGTGCAATGATATTCGCGCATCCTGCCGCGATTGCGCTCCGGGGCATTGCATCAAACTCCGCTGTATCCGGCTGCTGAGCCGCCGTCAGACCGCCTGTGGCATGTATTTCCTGCAAGCCCTGGGTGCCATCAGATCCCATGCCGGAAAGCACGACGGCAATGGCCTGCTCGCTGTACGCGCTGGCAAGAGAGGAAAACAGCACGTTAACTGGCAGGCGAATACTCCTGAATTCTGTCAGAGAATACAGTTGCAGCGTATCACCGAGCACCCTGATTTCCTTGCCAGGCGGGATGACGTAAACGGCGTTTGGTTTGAGAGGCATGTTCTGTTCTGCTTGCTGCACAGTCATCGCGGTGACTCTCTGCAACAGTTCCGGCAGCAGGGTTTTCTGATGGAGGCCCATGTGTTGCACCACAATAAACGCCATTCCGGTATCCGGTGGCGTGTGGCTAAAAAACTCTTCCAGGGCGGAAAGGCCCCCAGCGGAAGCGCCGATCCCGACAATACGCATCAGGGGGTAGTGATTAAAGCGGCAGGAGCCCGGGAAAATACCATCAGAATATTGTCTCCGGAGGTAACTCGCCGGGCATTAACAAGGAGTTGCTTCGCCCGGCCGGCGTCAGGACATCCTGGCAACTCCGCAGCAAACTCAATACCGGGGCCGGGTGCCTCAAGCGCCTGCATTGCCTCGGCCAGAGTGGCGCGGCTCAAGGGTGTTAAAAGTGCTGACACAGGTTGTTCGAGCAGAATTGAAGGTGAAGATCCAAACAGGAGGCCCGCCGCGTTGTTGCTTTCAATAACCCGTCCGTCGGTGGCAACCACCAGATAGGCCATTGGTGCGCATTCATAAAGCGACTTGTAATAAGCCAGTTCTTCGGCAATTTCATGTTCGTTGGCCTGAAGCTGCTCAAACAGCAGGTCAAGTTCCACCTGATGAGTCTGAAGCTCATGGAGCAATTTCAACGCGTCGGCGGCAGAGTCGGGATTGCTGGCTCGGCGATATAACGTTTCCAGGGCATTCAGGCCCAAGGTGCCGCCGCCTTTTGTTAGCGAAACCGAACTCTCCCCGATCCGTGCCTCGGCAATTGACCTCAGGCGATTATGATGGTCTGTTTCAGGTTGTACCTTGATGGTCTTCATTGCGCCTCCAAACATCCAGTTAGAACTAAGGAGCTTCTGAACAACTCTGAAAGCCAGAGGCGATCAAGGAGTTGTTCAGAGGCTCCCCAACTACCCAGCCATAGTACGCCTCGAAACCAGCTTTATATAGCGGGCATTTCCAAAGGTCCCAATGGGCGAGTTCTTTACCAGAGGCTGTGTGCGACAGCGTACCGACTGCGTCGGGTCAGTGCTTTATTGTCAGAGATTGTCAAATGTAAGGATCAGTCGGGGACTGCAGCGGCGGTTTGCAGTTTAAAGCGCCGACGTTAAGTCATTATGGAGTTTAAGGCCAGATAAAATGTTGAAGTATAAAGACTTTGTTCCGGGGGCCAGCATTACTCTGCAAGAACGTTTTAAGGGGCTGAATATGTCGTTGGCTGATGCTTTGCCGATGGGAATTCTCATTACTGACGCAGAGAGCCGGTGTGTTTACAGCAATGCTGTCTATCAGAGGCTGTGTGGCTGGGCCGCTAACGAGATAAAGGGCTCCTACTGGTGCTCGGTGGTTCATCCTGAGGATCACGCTACCGTGACCCGGGATTGGCAGAAAAGCCTGTCAACACACTCTCTTTTTCAATGCGAAGCCCGGTTAAAACGGGCCGACGGAGAGGATGTCTGGACCCGCAGGCATATTGCCGCAATGCATGAGGGTATGCCGGAGCATGTTTACGTCCATACGGTTGAAGACATTAGTGCTCAAAAAGCCAGAGAGGCCTCAAAGACCAGGACGGAAGAAAAGCTCATAGACGACAAAGTACGAGAACAGATGATGCTCGATTTTATTTGTGATGGGCTGATATGCACCGATACCGGTGGCCATATTACCTACGTCAACCGGATGGCGGAAAAACTCACCGGATTCAGCTGTGAGGAAGCCCTTGGCCTGCCGTTGGAGGAGGTCTTCTGGGTGGTTGATGCGCATACCCGGGAGCCCAGAGAAGATCTCGCCCGATATGCCATGGATTCAGATTGCGTTGTGCCACTGCATAATGGTGTCGTTCTGGTCAACCGCAATGGTATGGAATTGGCAATCGAAGATTCTGCAACACCGATACACAATCGGAAGAGGGAAGTGACCGGTTCCGTGATCATGTTTCACGACACCCGTTACTCTTCCGAGACCATAGCCAAAATGACCCACTTTGCCGAGCACGACCCACTAACGGGGCTGCTCAATCGCTACGGGTTTGCCGAAAGGTTCGACCAGTCGATGGCCCTGGCCAGAAGACACAACAAACAGATGGGCATGTTGTTCATTGATCTGGATAATTTCAAGCATATAAACGATACCCTGGGCCATAGCCGCGCCGACAGGATACTGGAAAGCCTGGCCAAAAAGTTACTTTCCTGTGTTCGCGCTTCCGATACTGTTTGTCGCCACGGTGGCGATGAGTTTCTGGTGCTGCTGAATGAAATTGCCGAGGCGGATCATGCGGTCGCAGTAGCCGATAAGGTGCGTGAGGCGGTGGCATCGGAGCGGATAATGTTGGATGACAAAGAAGTCGCGCTCAGGGTCAGCATTGGTGTGAGCGTTTATCCGGACGACGGTGAAAGCCTGGACGCATTACTACGAAATGCGGATGCCGCGATGTATCGGATTAAAATATCTCGCAAACGAGATAGGAGTAAAGCCGGTTCTTACACCATTGCGAGTCAACAGCAGCAGGTTTAAGGTTTGCTAGGGAAGGATCCCAGCCGGTCTGTTTCACGCTTGACGACGGCGTAGCATTCGCAGCACAGCTTCTCAAGCTTGGGGCGATCAAGCACGGTGATATGACCGCGCTGATACTGAATAACACCCGCTTTTTGTAGCCTTCCTGCGGCTTCGGTAACACCTTCACGCCGCACACCAAGCATATTGGCGATCAGTTCCTGGGTCATTGTCAGCTGGTTGCCATGCAAACGGTCAAGTGACAGCAGCAGCCAGCGGCATAATTGCTGGTCGATGGAATGATGCCGGTTACACGCTGCCGTTTGCGACATCTGGGTAATCAGTGCCTGGGTATAACGTAGCGTAAGCACCCACACGTCTGTGCGCGCCTGCAGCTCTTTTTTAAATTCAGCCACCGGCAGGCGATAGGCAAAACCCTTGCTCTGAACAACCGCGCGGTTCGGTGTGCTGTCGCCGCCCATGACCACCGACACACCCAGCATACCCTCGTTACCAATCACGGATATCTCGGCAGACGCTCCGTCTATCATGACGTAAAGCAACGAAAAAATGCAGTCGACCGGAAAATAGACGAACTCAATGGGCTGGTCGGACTCGTAGATAGCATCACCAAGCGACAGTTCCACCAGTACCAGGTCTGGAAAGTCCCTGTGTTTGGCGTTTTTGATGATCTCTGCAAGCAGTTGGTTCTGTATTGGCTTGGGTGCGTCAGTCATTTCATTCTCGATTAAAACAGAAGTATTTGTGGAAAAGTAGCGTAGTTGCTCAAAGAGCCAGCTACCTGACGCTTCCACATGGCTGTTACTTTATAGCCTAGCATAGACTTATTACAAGATGTTACACACCCTGATTCCGGACAGGTCGCTCGGTGGCCTTGAAGTAGCCAAAGATTAGCCGAGACATGTTCGATAGCGAACAGACCGGGTTGAAAAGTCGATATATCGTTAACATAGCCAGGCAATTCTGAAACTCAGGATGCTGGTTTCCCGAACGCAGTCTTTATGTCGGGTCTTGGCCATAACAGGAGGTGATGGAATGAGAACGATGATGAAGTTTTACCCAACCGTGATGTTTGCAATTTTATTGCTTGTTCTTTTTGCAGGCTGCGCATCAACAGACACCCGTTCCGGCACGGGCGAGTATATTGACGATACGGTCATAACAACCAAAGTAAAAACAGCG
>JBBQMX010000269.1:0-4087 GCA_038329375.1 Pseudomonadales bacterium
TCTTCGGGTACTGAACCCCTCCCCTTACATGTATTTCCTGGATCTCGGGGATTTCCAGATTGTCGGTTCATCACCGGAAATTCTCGCCCGGGTGGAAGATGAAGAGGTCACTGTGCGGCCGATTGCCGGCACCCGGAAACGCGGCGCCACCGAAGCCGAAGACAAGGCGCTGGAAAAAGAGCTGCTGGCTGATCCCAAGGAAATTGCTGAACACCTGATGCTAATTGACCTGGGCCGCAACGACGCCGGCCGCGTGTCAGAAACCGGCACGGTAAAACTGACCGACAAAATGATCGTGGAGCGCTATTCCCACGTGATGCATATTGTGTCCAACGTGACCGGTCGCCTGAAAGCCGGGATGTCCTGCATGGATGTGCTGCGGGCAACTTTGCCAGCGGGCACGCTCAGTGGCGCTCCCAAAATCCGTGCAATGGAAATCATCGACGAGCTGGAACCGGTCAAACGTGGCGTCTACGGCGGCGCAGTGGGCTACCTGTCGTTCAACGGCAATATGGATACCGCTATCGCCATCCGCACGGCTGTTATAAAGGACCAGACTCTCCACATACAAGCCGGTGCCGGCGTGGTGGCGGACTCAGTACCTCGACTGGAGTGGAAGGAAACCATGAACAAGGGCCGTGCTATTTTCCGCGCGGTGGCCATGACTCTGAACGATTTCGACCACTGAGGCGAGGAGACGATTATGCTGCTGATGATTGATAATTATGACTCCTTTACCTACAACGTCGTGCAATATCTGGCCGAGCTGGGCGCGGATGTTCAGGTCTACCGCAACGATGAGATTTCGGTCGCGGAAATAGAGGCCCTCAAGCCCGAGCGTCTGGTGATTTCTCCTGGGCCCTGCACACCCGACCAGGCAGGCATATCGATGGACACGATCCGGCATTTTGCCGGCAAGGTGCCGATCCTCGGCGTGTGTCTGGGTCATCAGGCGATTGGTCAGGTGTACGGCGGTGATGTCGTTCGTGCCGGGCGGGTCATGCATGGCAAGGTTTCGCCGGTCTATCATTCCGACACCGGCGTGTTCAGAGGCCTGAACAATCCGTTGCAAGCGACACGCTACCATAGCCTGGTCATTGACAAGACAACGCTGCCGGGTTGCCTGGAGGTGACCGCCTGGACCCGGAATGAAGACGGCTCGGTGGAGGAAATTATGGGCGTGCGGCACAAAACCCTTGCCATCGAAGGTGTACAGTTTCACCCGGAATCGATTATGACTGAGCAGGGGCACGAACTGTTGCGTAACTTTCTGAGAAGCTAATGTGTTGGACTCAGTGCTCGTAACCAAGTCCGATCGATGCCGGGGCTGGTTTTCCCAAACACGCCCATGAATACGTCCCTGTAGGGCTCGGGTTCCGCCATCCATGGCTCCGCACGGTTTGGGAAAACCAGCCCCGGCACCGCTCTCAGCGTGCATTGATCTGAATCAGTTCGTAAGTTTAATTTACAAGACCACGAAGACAAGAGGCCATTCAGATGGACATGAAAGAAGCTTTGAACCGAATCGCTTCCAACCTCGACCTCTCCCGTGAGGAGATGAAGCAGGTTATGGGAATCGTAATGAATGGTGAAGCGACCGACGCCCAAATCGGCGGTTTTCTGATGGGATTGCGCCTGAAAAGCGAGACTATTGACGAGATTACAGGCGCCACTGAGGTCATGCGGGAGCTGGCCACCGGCGTAGCGGTCAAGGCCGAACCTTTGATAGACATTGTCGGCACCGGGGGCGATGGCGCCAACCTGTTTAATGTCTCCTCTGCTGCCTCATTCGTGGTGGCTGCTGCCGGCGGCTTTGTCGCCAAACACGGCAACCGGGCGGTGTCATCCAGGAGCGGCAGTGCGGACCTGCTTGAAAAAGCCGGCATCAACATCACCATCACAGCAGAGCAGGTAGCCCGGTGCGTTGAGCAGATCGGCGTCGGCTTTATGTTTGCTCCGGCCCATCATGGCGCTATGAAAAATGCGATAGGCCCCAGAAAAGAGCTGGGTATCCGCACCATATTCAATATTCTTGGCCCGATGACAAATCCTGCAGGGGTGAAGCGTCAGCTCATCGGGGTATTCAGCCGGGAATTATGTTTGCCGATGGCCCAGGTACTCCAACGCCTGGGTAGCGAACATATTATGGTTGTGCATTCGAAAGACGGGCTGGACGAGATCAGCCTCGCCAGCGCCACCCACGTGGCCGAACTCAAGGACGGCGAAATCCGCGAGTACGACATCACCCCGGAAGAGCTGGGAGTGGAAAGCCAGTCCCTCGTTGGGCTGAGCGTTGACACCGTTGAAGAGTCCCTTAATCTCATCCACGCGGCTTTTGGACGGGGTCATGACGATATGGCGGAAAAAGCCCGGGATCTGATTGCACTTAATGCCGGTGCCGCCATTTATATTGCGGGCCTGGCAGATTCGCTGGCGCACGGTGTCGATATGGCGCAGGATGCCATCGGCAGCGGGCTGGCTGCCGGCAAGATGTCAGAGTTGGCGGACTTCTCCCACTGTTTTGATTGATCCCGGCTTTTATTAACGATCTTGGCGACCAAACTCTATGAGCAATCGAGACAACGACAAAACTCCAACCATTTTGCGCAACATCGTGACGCGCAAGTGGGAAGAAATAGAGGTCCGCAAACGGTCGGCAACCGCGGAAGATCTTCGTGCCAGGGCTGGTGATCAGCCGCCAGCCCGGGGCTTTGAGGCTGCGATGCGACACCGCATTGAACAACAGCAGCCCGCAGTGATCGCGGAAATCAAAAAGGCTTCCCCTAGCAAGGGTGTTCTGCGAGATCCTTTTGACCCAGCCGCTATCGCGCAAAGTTACGCCAAAGGCGGTGCCACCTGCCTGTCAGTCCTGACCGACCAGGATTTTTTCCAGGGCCACGAAGACTTTCTGATCAGCGCCCGCAACGCCTGCGAACTTCCGGTCATACGCAAGGACTTTATGGTTGCGCCTTATCAGATCTATGAAAGCCGCGCCATTGGCGCCGATTGCATACTGCTGATTGCCGCCTGCCTGAACCGGAACCAGCTGCAGGAGCTTGAAGGTATCGGCTATGAGATAGGGCTGGACGTGCTTGTGGAGGTGCATAACGACGAGGAGTTGGAAGCTGCGCTTACACTGAAAACTTCAATGGTCGGCATTAATAACCGCAATCTTCATACCTTCGACGTGTCCCTGGCCACCACCTTTGAACTTCACCAACGCATCACCTCCGACCGGCTCACCATCACGGAGAGCGGTATCGTTACCCGGGACGACGTCGATGTAATGACGAAGCGTGGAATCTTCGGTTTTCTGGTGGGAGAATCGTTTATGCGGGCGGAAGAACCGGGCTCCAAACTGCGGGAACTGTTTTTCTGATGCGGTTTCCAGCGGTTGCATGCTTTAACCATTGTTTACGCTTGAACACTTTATAACCAAATCAGTAGGGTTATAATTGTCTGGTGAGCTCCAATGCCCGTTAAGGAAACTCCTGCGTCATGAAGTTTGTTGTTCATCTGGCTGCCATAATCGGCTTTACTTTGCTCCCTGGCTTTTTGAGTGCAGCACCGCTTCAGGTTCGCACACTTGAAAACCCTCCTCTTGAATACATGCTTGACGGCGAAGTGACCGGCGTAGCGGTGGACCTGACCCGTGAAGCCATTGGGCGAACGGGCCTTGAGGCAAATGTCGAAATCCGCCCCTGGAAGCGAGTCTTATATGAGGTCGCGAGGGGCCAGGCGGACATCGCCATCAATACCGGCCAGTCAGCAGAGCGTGAAGCCTGGGGGATTTTCCCTCACGAAACCCTGATCGATGAAACCTACGTTTTGTTCTCATCCACGCCCATGTCATTACCGGAAGACCTTTCCGGCATTGAAAAGTTTTCTCTTGGGAATCAGCTCGGATACTTCTACGGTGAACACTTTCACACCAAGGTCACCGACGAACGTTTTCGGTCGGTGGAGACGACGCTGACCATTGAGCGAAACCTTGAGAAGCTGATTGCCAAACGGATCGACCTGTTTATCGGTGATATGCTGCCAACCCGTTATTACATCAGCCAGATGGGGCTTGGTGACGATGTTC
>JBBQMX010000270.1:0-4087 GCA_038329375.1 Pseudomonadales bacterium
GATCCCGGCACCAGCATGGCGCCTTACAAACTGTATAACATTGGCAGTAATAACCCGGTGGAGCTTTCACGCTTTATTGAAATCATCGAAGAGCGACTGGGGCGGAAAGCCGAGAAAAACCTGCTACCGCTGCAACCTGGCGACGTACCTGCTACCTACGCCAATGTAGACGCACTGATTGACGATGTGGGCTACAAACCGGCGACTACAGTCGATGAAGGTATTGCCAACTTCGTGGACTGGTATCGGGATTTTTATAAGGTGTAGCCGCTTTTGCGGTTACCTTTTATTGCCCTGCAAAGAAGATGTTTTTGCAGACACTAAAAAACTCCCTGATGGGAGTTTTTTATTTGGTAGGACCAGGCAGATTTGAACTGCCGACCTCTGCCATGTCAAGGCAGCGCTCTAACCAACTGAGCTATGGTCCTATCCCGTAACGGAGTCGAAATATACTGATCCGGGCCGGGGCGGTCAACCTCTTTATTACTTTGCCGTTGAATTTTTCCCGTTTCGCGAATGCTTTGCCCAACGCCGGATTGCCCTGCTGACAACGGTCCAGCGATTGATCAGCAAGGCGGCAAATATCAGAGCACAACCGCCGAGTTGAGTGGCTGTCATGCTTTCGTCAAACCATCCTGCAGCAAACAGAGCCACCCAAACCGGCTCAAGAATGAGGATCACTACGCCATGACTGTTAACGGAAAGGCTCTGGGCGTACGTCTGCACCAGAAAACGCCCGGCCGTGCCGATCACGGCGCTGGCAATGACCCATCCGGCCAGCGCCATTGAGAACCCGCTCAAGGTCGGTACCCAGGGCTCCAGCAGGGCAGAGAGGAGGGTGGTGACCAGTGCGACAGTCAGCAGTGCAATGGCGGTCAGGGGCAGCGCCGGCACGCGGTCCTTCTGGCGGGATTCGCCAGCCCGATTTGTCACCATACGGTTATTGGCTGCGCGGGTGTTCAGGGTGAAATAAAGCGCAAATATAAAGGCAGCCGTTATAAAGAACAGTTGTCCCGCTTCCGGTCGGAAGCCGTTTTTCAGAGAAAGCAGTGCCAGCCCACTTATCGCAACGGGAATGGCAAGCCAGGTACTGGCGGGTTGCGCTTCCTTGAACAGCACCCGCGCGATGATCGGTACGATGACCACTCCCAGGCTGGTGAGAAAGGCGCCCTCCCCAACATGGGTGCCGAGAAACAGGCCCATCACCCAGCAACTCATGGCGGTACCAAACACCAGACCAACCCTCAGGCTTTGGACCAGTTGCTCCCTCGACATCCTGATAAGGTGGCGACGCGCCAACAGGACCAGAATGCTCCCGGCCATCAGGAATCGAACCGCCATAAACATCAGGGGCGGCATCAACAGGACGGCCTCTTTGGAGAACATCCAGCTGATGGCCGCCAGCAGAGTTGAAACCAGCAATAACAGGTCGGATTTGCGAGCGTCAGTCATGGGCATTCAGGCGAGCTCCGGGCACTTAGAGAAACCAGACGAAACACTAGCATGAATAGCAAGCGAAGTACTTCTTGGCGAATGGGACGTGACGGGTTTTACGTAAGTCGCTCAACAGCACCAGCTTGTGCCAGGGCTGGTGCTTTGATAGCCCTTCCCTGGGCCAATAAGCAGTGGCTGAATCAGTTGTTCAGAGTGTTATACACCAAAGAGGACATATCAGTGCTGGCAGAGCCGGGTACTTCAATGTATTGACTTCCTGCACCCCACCATTGCCACCAGGCGCGCTGATTGTAGGTGCGGCTGGCAAAGTCTACCCGTAATCCATTCAGGGTGGTGTTGTTCACCACCGGCACCGAGATATTGCCGGTTTCGCTACCCAGCACGCCGCTGTGGCTGGCACCTGCGTTCATCAGTACCGGGTAGTGGTTGAAGTACAGAGCGGAAGGGCCGTTCTGGCCCGATACCTTGCCACCGAGGCTAAGATTCGACACACAGGAGTCGATGCCATTGGCAGACGTCGCGCCACAGGCGGAATGGGTGGGTACTACACCGTCGTCGGTACCCGCTATGAATGGCTTGGTAATACCACCATAACTAGAGCCTCCCGCCACCAGACGCACTCTCGGGATGTCTTTGGGGGCGACGGCGAGGTTTCTGGCTGCGTTGGTTTGCAGGTCACTCACCACACCGAGCTTGTCAGGTTTCGGGTCGATCCCGGTGAACGCGCGAACTGCCGCCTTTACCGGCGCCAGATACCAGCTGTCGTTATAGGCAACGTTCACTGCCAGGTTGGCCAACTCGGTGCCACCCCCTGCGCCGGAGAAGTCAAGAGCCGCCAGAATCTTGAGGGGTGGTAAGCCATCGGACTGCAGCCATCGCGCCTGGTTTTCTAGAATGTAGCGGGTGACCAGATCACCGGTAGAGTGGGACACAATAAAGCAGAAGTTATTGCACAAGCCTTGCTCGCTGATGCTCCTGATCTGCTGGTAGGCCTGTTGCGCGATCGCGCCTTCAACCCGGCCGTCACTGCCCCAGTCTATTCTGGCATCAGAACGCGCAAGCCAGAAGGTACGCCAGTAATCGGCACCGTTGTTTTTCACAGTCTCAAGGTCGGGTGGCGGCAAGGCAAGATTATCCGGCTGAAAGCCATGCACCAGTATGACGTTGTGTCCGGCAAGTTGTGCCAGCGCCGATGTGGACAACAGGGAGGCAGACAGCAGCGTCGCGGCGGCTACTATTGCGGTTTTTGTTTTCATGTTGGCTCCATTTTGGACATTCGTTCTTGTTATTAATCAGAACTTGCCAGCCATGCTTTTCAGCAAAGCAGCACGTTGCTCTGACAGGGGGTCCCGCGCGGACGTGTCCTCCAGGGAGTCCAGGTCCGGTGGGGAAAATTGATAACCTTCTTCAGGGCCAAAAGCATAATCCGTGCGATCTCCCGGGCGCGCCGGCAATCTGCGAATTTGCACATTCTTGAGTGTCATTGTTCCTTCGGCGGCGTGTGGCACCAGCACAGAGCCATGGGCCTTGAGTTCAATGGTGTTACTGCGATTGTCGAGGCGCTGTTCAATAGTCAGGTGAGCTATGGGCTGTCCGTTGGCAAAAAGATGGCCGCTGAGGGCGTAGGCGCCGGTTTCCCGGGCATCAAACTGGAAAGGAATAACCAGGTCATTGCCGGACACATGGGTTGAGTCTATGCCCTCGAAGTCACCCAGGTCAGGCTCTATCGTAAGCGTTGAGACATGGCGCAACGGCTTGCCGTCCACGGAGGCTTCGACAATCAGACGGTATTCGCCAGGAGGCACATCGCTGTCCATGATGCCATCCAGAAAGCCATCTTCTGCAGAGGTTAATGTCGTTGATCCTGCCCCGGTGCCATCGGTTGCTGACTCCAGGCGGGCAGACATGGTGTGGCCAACCACCATCGGGCCGGAGAGGCTGGCAACCACGAGAATATCCTGCCCCCGGGTAAATCTGAATTTTTCCAGTGACACCGTGAACTCACCGCCGTTCGAGAGCGGCAGCGTAATAGGGTCAAAGTGGTTACCCGCATAGGCTGCAGCCTGGTCCCGACTGAGGGGAACGGAATAACTTGGATAGCGAGAGGTGTGTTCGTACTGATCAGCGACCTGCATGAACATGTAGCCCAGTGCATCATCAGAGGGTGGGGCAGGTTCAGCCAACGGATTCGCCGGCACAGGTTCAGGGGGTGGTGTGCTGGCAGGTGTGGCGGCTTCTGACTGAAAGGCCTGTTTGAGCGGCGTGGGCAAAGACCAGCGATTTTCTTTTGCCACCGCCCATCCCAAGCTTGCGGCAGAAGCCACCAGCGCCAGGACAATCAGTGGGCCGCGAACACTCATTGTTTGATCGCTTCCAGCTCAAATTGCAGCTTTATTTCGTCCTCAACCATATTCAAACCATAGGTGATTCCCCATTCACTGCGTTTGATAGTGGTCTCGGCGGAGATGCCTACGGTGAACTTCTCATGTCCAAAGGGATATTCCGCGGCCTTGTTAAAGGTGACGTCGAGGGTGACCGGCTTGGTCTCGCCACGCAGTTCCAGTTTGCCAGAGAGCTTGCCGGTGTTATCGCCGGTGGGCTCAAAGTCGCCCACTGTAAACACGATCTCGGG
>JBBQMX010000271.1:0-4086 GCA_038329375.1 Pseudomonadales bacterium
GATACACAGATAATATTCCTGCTCCAGTTTGGCTATCAGTTCACGGTAGTCGAAACTGCTGGTCGGATAACCATGCACCAGCAGCAACGCCGGGTTCTGCGGGTCACCGAACTGACGGTAAAACACGTTGACCTTACGTTCATTATTAAATTCTGTGGTACTGGTCCATTCGAAATACTCGCCCTGACGATGCCACTGCTCGGCCAGTGATGAATAAAACGTAAAGTCTGTGTCCTGGGTAAACCCCCTGCCTGACGCCATGACTGCCCCCACCCCCGTGCCAACCCCAAGCCATTTGATGAACTCTCTGCGCTGCATGCTGGCACTCTTCATGCGCGACCTGGTCATGCTGGCACGTATCATGCTGGCTCCGCTCATTTCTCAGATTTTTTATTTGCCCGGCCTTGCCTTAACCCCGGTTTCTGACAGCCAACAATACGCAGGGCTTCAACGGTTTGCAACTGAATGCCGGCAGCCGGAACCTTTTAAAATCCGATGGTTCAAAACAATATTGATCTGGATATGGCTGTTCTTGCGCGTTATCCGCGTGAGCGCAGCCGGGTTAATTAAGTGCAAAGCTGAATCGGCTGGTAAGACCTATGGCACCCAGGGTAATAAGATCGGCAATGCCCATTTGAAATGGGCATTCTAAGAGGCCGCTGTGCTGTATCTTCGCGCCAATCCCGGGGCGCAACAGTTGTTGCAACGATTTCAGAGGCGCATGAGCAAAGCCAAGGTGCTCTCTGCACTGGCCCACAAACTGGGTCATTACGGAGTGTGCTGAAACCGGGGGTCTGCTGACTGATCACAAAAAATCCTCAACCCGGTTTGCACACCCATCACGAAGCCCGTTATTTTGATTATCCATTCTGCTGTCGCCCGAATTCTGCATCGCATCGACGCACTCCAGCACGCCCCGCGACCTGGCGACTGTGAAAAGCTGTCTGGGCAGGGGCATCGCAGCAGTGTCTACAAGACTGGCTGACCCACTCACTTCTACTTGACTACAGCTCACTGTCAGTACCCCCCACAGCGCCTAGGAAGATGCTTGAAGGGCCTCTTCCAGCGCTTCGCATACGCTACGGATCACCATTAAGCGCGCCGACTTCTTATGGTTTGCCGGCACCAGGGTCCAAGGTGCATTGGCTGTACTGGTGCGCGCCACCATGTCGTGTACCGCGCGCTCATAAGCCGCCCACTGATCACGGTTGCGCCAATCCTCGTCGGTGATCTTGTAGTTTTTCCAATCCACCTCTTCGCGTGCCTTGAAGCGACGCAATTGCTCCTCAGCGCTGATATGCAGCCAGAATTTCTTCAGCACGGTGCCGTGGTCGGTTAATTGTTCCTCGAAGTCATTGATCTCCTGGAAGGCACGCTCCCAATCCTCCCTCGGGGTAAGGCCCTCCACGCGCTCTACCAGCACGCGCCCGTACCAGGAACGATCATAGACGGTGACATAGCCAGGCCTTGGCAAATGCCGCCAGAAGCGCCACAGATAATGATGAGCTTGCTCTTCGTCGCTGGGCGCGCCAATGGAGATCACCCGCACCAGCCGCGCGTCGATACCCGCCACAAGACGGCGAATAGTGCCACCCTTGCCCCCCGCATCCCATCCTTCGAACACCAGTACCGTGTCGAGTTTTTCTTTTTTGGCCTGCCAGGTCAAACGCCGCAAATGGTTCTGCAACTCGTTCAACTCGCGGTCGTAGTCATCGCGATCTATTTGGCCGCCAAGATCCAGTGTGTCGAGAATATTCTTGTGATGCGCGCCGATCTCTGCAGCCGGTTTGCCAGGTTTTTTCTTTGGCGCCTGTTCCAGCGTGTCGCAGCGGCGCGTCATTGTGTCGATCAGGATCTTCGCGACCGCTAAGTGCTGATAGTGCCTGTCAGTCGCCTCGATGATATGCCAAGGCGCAATGGCGAGGTCAGTATGGCGAATGGCTCGTTCGGAGGCGGTGATGAAGTTCTCATAGCGCTTTGCGAATTCGGTCATTTGCGGGCTGGCGATTTGTTCGTCCAGGTCTTGCTGCACACGTCGATCCTGCTCCGCCCTGGTCAGGTGAAACCGCAGCTTGATGATCAGCGCACCGTCGTCAGTCAGCAATTGTTCGAACGCGACGATGCGCTGCAATTCGTGTTCAAACTTATCGATGTCGGTACGCTCGAAGGCGTGCTCGACGATTGGCTCGGTATACCAGGAACCGAGCATCAGGCCAATGCTGCCTCGCTCTGGCAGGGCACGCCAGAAGCGCCAATAGTGTGGGCGCTCACGCTCCTCGTCACTCATCTCCCAGAAGGCGTTGGTGCGCACTCCGCGCGAATCGAACCAGGTGTTCAGCCGATTGACGACTCCACCCTTGCCCGCGCCTTCAACGCCGGAGATGACGATCAGCACCGGCACCTGCAAGTCTCGCAGGCGGCGTTGCAAGCTGAGCAATTGCGAACGTAACTGCGGCTCCTGTGCTTCGAAATCGGCCTTGCTGACTTCTCGCCCCAACTCAGCGGTTTCAAACATATCGCACCTCTTGCCCTTGGATTGCGCAGGGTCCCAGTTTAGCATCCCTCGTAGCTAAGCTGGGACGAAGGCGAGCCCTTTCGCAGGTTAGCGCTGCAAACGCCTGGTGAAGTTGCTCGTCTGCCTCTTACTATGAGCGTAAGTTCAGAATGGAAGTTATATTCCCAGGGTATTCAGGAACCACGTGTTTTAGTGTCGGGATGTTTTACGATCAGGGGAGGGCTGAGCTTTTACCGTCTGTTAATGTAGCTGTAACTCATTGATACAATGCTTATTGTTTTTGAAGAAGGAGCTCGGCGCAATAAACGTGAGTGTCATAGCGACAGATGTCCCGGAACCAGGAACCCTGTTGCTCTTCGGGTCTCGGTCTTGCTGGCGCACTGGGGCGCATTTCGTCTATCAATCGTTGGTGCTAAAGGGCGCCAAACTGTTTTATCTTCTACATAGGCGAAAGATCAAGAAAGGAATATTGATTTTTTGGGTCGTTGACTTTATGCGCATGTATTTTACAGCGGCTATATTCCAGTTTTGCGATACCTGGAACGCCCAACTGCTGCAACTATCATCAGACAACGGCTTTCCTCGCCTTTACGTTTAAGGTTTACTAGTCTACCTTCTATTACTCGGTCGCCCTCGACAAGCCAGTTGCCTCGCAAAAGGTCTGATGGCGGCGTTTATCCTTGCCTTTATTGCGGTTTTGATGGACCAAACCGAGTCGCTCCTTTATCTTGGTTCCTTGTTCACACTTGCGGCGTTGCTTTTGTACAGTCGTGATCCGAGGAGCCGCAAGAACGCCATACTCGTGCATGTCCTTTGCATCACCCTCGTCGTGCATGTTGCCCAGGCGCTGCGCTTCATGACCCATGAAGTTTCCTGGTTACGGGAAATCGTACCTTTGACCACTACGCTGATGGGTCTGGGTTACCTGACCTGGATACTGGTACCGCGCAAGAAAGCCAATCCGGTAGCAACGGATGTGGAGGTAACGCGGCTCTTGTTCGAAAAGGTAGATCAGCACTTGCGTAGCACTGAACTTTATCGTGATGGTAATCTGACCCTGGGTGTTTTGGCAGAAGCACATGATCTGCCAACCTATCTGGTGTCCCAAGCTATCGACCACTATGCGGGCCGGTTTAACGACTACATCAATGGGCTGAGAGTGAGAGCGTTTATGCGGAGTTATCGTCCTCACGGAAACGTCGAGGCCCTGGCTAATCGGGTGGGGTTCAACTCCCGCTCAGCCTTTTATCGTGCCTTCAAGGCGGAGACGGGCAAGACTCCCTCACAATATTTCCTGAAACCCTGTCCTGATTTGCAAATCAGGACATAGGGCCGCTTTACCGACGCTATCCTGCGACTTCTTTGGTCAGTTTTGAGGGTAGTAGACGAGGGCGCGAACCGGAGGTTCAACGTGGACGGTGTCAATCTGGCTTATATCGCCACTGGTAATCGCGGCCATTACATTTATATCGCTCCGCGCTGTGATCTGGTGATTGTCCCCACCGCTCCTACTCCGGGTGGTGCGGGGGCCTTCAGTCAAATCACACGACGCTACTTTGGTAGCGACGGCA
>JBBQMX010000272.1:0-4073 GCA_038329375.1 Pseudomonadales bacterium
GGGATCGATCATCTGTTGAATCACTGGGACAGCTTTTTGGTGGCAATCTCTACTTGGCGGAAGTCGAGTATTTACGAGATCACGAATGGGCCATCAGCGCTGAGGATATTGTCTGGCGTCGCACCAAGCAAGGCTTGCGCATGAAAGACGATCAGGTTAGCGCATTGCAGGAATATCTTGATCAGAACCCTCGCTAGACGCTCACAAGACTGGGTTTACAGAGTTGTTGTTGTAGTAGGCACGGCAGCTTAGCTGCTCTCCACCAGCCCGTAGTATCAGGGCTTTGCCGGTCGCTTTGCGACCGGCTTTTTTATGCCTGTTATTCAGGGAAGCGCAGATCAACTGCAAAAAAGCCAGATGCCCGAAGGCACCTGGCTTTTTTCTGCCCTCTGGGCAGAGGGCGTCAATTCCTGTTCAGAATGTGAACTGTGCGCCTACAATAACAGCGCTGGAATCGCCGTCCTGCACGTCCGTAGAGAAGTCCTGGACTTCAGCCAACAGTGTCCATGCGTCAGTGGCCTTGTAACGGGCGAAAACCATGGTCAGGTCGGTATCCACGTCACTCAGGTCATCGGTGCCCTCGCCATAACTCACACCAATAGTGGTGCGACTGGTGACGTCGTAAGTTCCCTCAACGTACCATTGGTCCGCATCCTCTTCCTGGGCACCACCGGTAATACCATGGCCACCGAACACGAAGTTACCGGTACCCTTTGTCAAACCATAGTTGGCTCGCAAATTGGCTCGCCCGAGTGCAACCGCGCCACCGAAGTCGACACCACTCATGGTGAAATTATCTACCGAGGCGTTCTCAACGTCCACTCTTTGGGTAAAACCACCGGCCCAGAGTGTCAAGATATCGCCAGACCATACAACATTCGCTTCCACTCGGGGCGAGTCAGTCCCTACCTGGCCGTTGAGTGCATTACTTTCCGTGATGCTTAACGGATTGCCATCAGCATCCATAACGGTCCTAGCTACCTCTCCATCTTTGGGCTTCTCAGGCTGAAAAAGACCGATTTTGAGTTGAAGTCCGCCCATGGATGGCGAGGTGTATATCACCCTTGGGTTGAAGTTGGCATAAAAATAACCGTTACCAATCCGGCCAGCGGTAGCATCGCCCTGGTTCGGATTGAATAAACCGACCCCCATGCCACTACCGGCATCGCCAATACCGGGCGTGCCATAGATACCAAACCCTTTACCGATATTCAGGGCGCCAAAATCGCCACTGACAGCAATTTCCGCAACCCGGCTCTCCACACCGGACTGACGACCGAAATCAACCCGCCCGAAGCCAGAGTTCTGAACACCGTCCGCGCCGGATAGGTGACTGTTCAGTTGGAAATGGCCTGAAACATCCAGACCATTCTGGGTCGGGGCATGCACATTGAACTGGGCAGTGGCCGGGTTAAAACCTGTTGTGATGCGGAACGCATCTTCTTCCAGACTATCGTTATCACTGACCAGGGCAAAAACGGGAATATGCCCATTTACCCCGAATTTCCAACCGCTCTCAGATTCAAATGAGAGTTCCGCTGTTGCCGGCGCAGCAAAGCCCGCCGCCAGCAGAGCTATAGCAGAAACCAGAGGCACTTTACGCAGGTTCTGCCGGGTAGGTGTAGCGTGATTAAGTGATTTCTTGTTTTCGATCATGATTGCTTCCTGTTTTTATTTGCGCTGTCTACGGCGTGAAACCACGTTTCACGGGTTTCCCGAACCTGAAACACCAGCGATGGGTTGATTCGATGGTCGAGACAGTACAAATCTAACTCGAAATTCGAAAAATAGAAAGTTCACGAACATATTTTTTTAGTATTTTACGAACATTTATTGCAAATCCGTTACAAAAATAAACTCAACATCACATATAAATTCATGAAATATCATACATTTTTCCTATAAAACAGATACTTAATCATGCTTTCGTAAAAAAAATTCAAAACGCACGGCATCAAAAGTGCCTACTTTTTCCCCACCATACTATTTCCTCGTTTAACCAAGATCCTGTAGTAAGTCATATAATAATACCTTTAATATCAGAATATTGTGATTTTTAGAGTACAATCACAAGCAATGAAGTCGGATCGCGACTTTGACCCGAAGCTGTGCGTTGAACGCTCCAAGTGCCGACTTACGCTCGTTGACGAAAAGATTAATTGTTGATTATTGTTCGTATAACAAAAGCCAGAACAACAACAATGCCGAAGGATTTTCAGATGAAGCAGTTCTCCAAGCCTGTCGGGTTCATACTCTTTTATGTCTTTCTTACAGCCACACCGGCGAACGCAGGGCCCTATACCGATGCCCTGACCCCTGAACGTAAAGCTGTGATTGAAGAGTGGCTTGACAAGGAACTAACGGTCTCCTCCCTTACCCGCGAACAGCAGCTCGAAGAACTGGCCTGGTTCACACAGGCGGCGGAACCCTTCCGTGGCATGGAGATTCGGGTGCTCTCCGAAGACATTACGACTCACCGGTACGAGTCCAACGTGTTGGCAAAGGCGTTCGCGGACATCACAGGCATTCTGGTCGAACATGAAATACAGCCGGAGGGTGAGGTAATAAAGCAGGTCAACCTGCAACGGATCATGGCGGCAAAGGGGCGTTACGATGCCTTTGTGAACGACTCCGACCTGATCGGTACCCATTCACGTAGCGGGTGGGCACTGGCTCTGAGCGATTACATGGCGGGCGACGGCAAGGATGTAACCCTGCCAACACTGGACCTGGATGATTTTATCGGGATCAGCTTTGTCACCGGACCGGACGGAAAGATTTACCAGTTACCGGATCAGCAATTCGCCAACCTTTACTGGTTTCGCTATGACTGGTTCCAACGCCCGGAACTGAGAGCGCAGTTTGAAAGCATTTATGGTTATGAGCTCGGGGTACCGGTTAATTGGTCAGCCTACGAAGACATTGCTGCATTTTTCTCTGTCCACGTAAAGGAAATTGATGGCGAGCGAGTATACGGCCATATGGACTACGGCAAACGCGATCCCTCCCTCGGCTGGCGCTTTACAGATGCCTGGTTTTCCATGGCGGGGGCCGGTGATAAAGGCCTGCCTAATGGTCAGCCCGTCGATGAATGGGGTATTCGTATGGAGGGCTGTCATCCGGTTGGCTCAACCATGGCACGCGGCGGCGCGACCAACAGCCCGGCAGCAGTGTATGCACTGAATAAGTATATCGACTGGCTGGAGCGCTTCGCGCCTCCCGAAGCAATGAACATGACCTTCGGTGAAGCCGGCCCGGTGCCCGCTCAGGGCCATATTGCCCAGCAGGTGTTCTGGTATACAGCGTTCACCGCTGACATGACCAAGCCAGGGCTCGCTGTGGTTAATCAGGACGGGACGCCGAAGTGGCGCATGGCGCCCTCACCTCACGGCGCCTACTGGGAGGAAGGCATGAAACTGGGCTATCAGGATGCCGGCGCATGGACCATTCCCCGCGCCATGGACCCGCTTCGTCAAAAAGCGGCCTGGCTTTATGCGCAGTTTATGGTGGCCAAGGCCGTTTCCCTCAAGAAAACACTGGTTGGTTTGACCCCGATCCGGGATTCTGACCTGGCCGCCCCGGCGATGCAGAAGGCCGCGCCAAGACTCGGTGGCCTGGTGGAATTCTATCAGAGCCCCGCACGCAACGCCTGGACGCCTACCGGCATCAACGTGCCCGACTATCCCAAACTGGCGAAGCTCTGGTGGCCCAATATCGCCGACGCCATCACGGGCAAGCGCTCACCCAGGCAGGCCCTTGATCGACTGGCGGAAAGCCAGGATCGTGCCATGGCAATCATGCAGCGGCACTACTCTGTTAATACCTGCGGACCCAAACTGCTCCCGGATAATCAGGTTCGTGGTGAAGCCTGGTGGTTGTCACAGCCGGGAGCACCAAAGCCTGCCCTGGATAACGAGAAGCCCGCCGGTCAAACCATCCCCTATGATGAGTTACTGCAGGCGTGGCGTGAAGGCAGGGCTCGTTAGCCGCGCAAGCACCTGGGTCAGCCAGGCGCAAGCAAACGTTTGACGCGCGCCTGCAACCTCGGCACAACCTGCTCCTCAAACCAGGGG
>JBBQMX010000273.1:0-4060 GCA_038329375.1 Pseudomonadales bacterium
GACGGAAATTCAGGTTAATCATCTCTGATATCACTCACTGGGTATTTGGACGGAATGATTTAATCATGAAGGAAAGATACAGTATCTAAGCTATCATAGTTACCGAATACAACTTTCCAGTAGACTCAATCTGACAGCGACTCAAGCGTATCTCGACGATAAAAGGACAGTTGAATGAGTGACAGGGAAGCCAATCGGGGCACCTCCTCCGAAAAGAAAGCCAAGGACGCCTCGGACGAGCAAAAGTCTCGCGTTAAAGCTCAGGATCGTGAAGCCCGCGAACAGACACCGACGTCGAGCGAAAAGTCACTGGCTCCGAAAGAACGCGATGCCGTAGCCGAACACGGCGGTCTGTCGTCGCTGGCTCTCTATTCCGTCATCCTGCGCGAGGGCGAAGAAGAGCTACAACGGCCGATAACCTCGCTCTGGTGGTCCGGCTTGGCAGCGGGAATAGGGATTTCGACCTCGGTCCTCGTCGAAGGAATTATCCGCGCTAATCTGGGCTCAGATCATCCCTACCTGACGTTGATTGAAAGCCTTGGATACACGTTCGGGTTTGTCCTGGTAATCCTGTGCCGGCTTCAATTGTTCACCGAAAACACCATCACTGTCGTGCTGCCGGTTCTGGCCGAACCGTCGCGCAACCGGTTCTATCGCTCCGCGCGCCTTTGGGCAATTGTGCTCACGGCGAATTTGTGTGGCACATTTTCAACCGCCGCCATCGCCGTGCATGGGGGTATCCTTACCGTCGACACCCTCGCTGCGATCATGGAGATATCACACCACCTGGCGACGCTGACCCCGGCTGAGACATTTTTGCGCGGTATTCCATCAGGCTTTTTCATAGCAGCCATGGTGTGGATGCTGCCTTCGGCGAAGGGTTCCAAAGTGCTGGTTATTGTTATGTTTACCTGGCTGATCGCGGCCGGTGATTTTACCCATGTGATTGCCGGGTCAAACGAAATTTTCACCCTGGTACTCAATGGGGAAATGAACATCTTTACCGCCTTGATCTACCATATTTCCCCGGTACTCATCGGCAACATTCTAGGCGGTACAGGTTTGTTCGCGATGCTGGCCTATGGCCAGATTCATGAAGAAATGTGATGCGGGGCACGTGTAGGGTATTGGCTTGATCTGGTGGCGCCAGCCCCACCCGGTCAGCGTTTTTGTATAGCTCTGTTGACATACATAATCATTTTTCCCCGCTAGTTTTCATCGTCGTCGTCATCCCGCATCCGGGCCTGACGTTCCAGTTCTTCTTCTTTGGCGGCATCAATGACTGCCATCAGGTCGCCGACGTCGGCGCTGGTGGTGTCGTGCTGGAAGCAGCCGGTCAGTTTGCTGTCCTCGTGGAGGTCGCCGGTTTCGTAGAGTGCCCAGATTTCCTTGCCATAGTCGGTGGCGAGCAGCTCGGGGGCGAAACGCCCGAAGTAGCGGCGCATGTTGTCAACGTCCCGCTCCAGCATACTCTCGGCGCTATTGTTGCCGGCAGCGTTGACCGCCTGCGGCAAGTCGATGATGACAGGGCCGCGGGTGTCGACCAGGACGTTGAACTCGGAGAGGTCACCATGGATCAGGCCGGCACTGAGCATGCGGACCACTTCGGCGATAACCTGGGCGTGGTAGTCCCTGGCCTGTTCCGGGGCCAGGGTGACATCGTCGAGGCGGGGCGCGGCTTTGCCGTCTTCGTCCTTGACCAGTTCCATCAGCAGTACGCCGTCCACAAACCCATGCGGCTCTGGCACGCGCACGCCAGCGGCGGCGAGTCGGTAGAGGGCATCAACTTCGGCGTTCAGCCAGGCGTCCTCCTGCTCTTTTTGGCCATATTTGGTTTTCTTTCCCATGGCCCGGGCACGGCGGGTGTTTCTTACTTTGCGGCCTTCCTGGTACTGAACCGCCTGTTTGAAGCTACGCTTCTGGGCTTCCTTGAATACTTTTGCACAGCGGGTCTGGTCACCGCAGCGCACTACGTAGACCTGGGCTTCCTTACCGCTCATCAGTTGGAACAGAACCTCATCTACCATGCCGTCATCAACAAGGGGCTGTAATCGTTTTGGTATTTTCATAGGGCCTTTTGAAAAGTGGCAGGCAGTGCCTGGCAGGTTTCAGGTTTAAATGAACATTATGAGCGACATCTTACCCGATAATGGAGGTATCTTGCTCGACAGACGTACTACGAGGAGGAATTTCGTCACATTCCACCACCCTATTACGGCCTGCGCGTTTGCTGCTGTAAAGTCTTCGATCCGCCACCCGGTATAGGTCATTGAGTTTTCCGGCATCCTGGGGCCAATAAGAAATGCCGAAGGAGGCGGTCAGTTTCACTTCGTGGGTGTCGTAGGTCACAGAGCTGTCCTCAATCCGCTGGCGCAGGTTGTCCACTACCTCGAAGGCCGCCGGGCTGATGACGTCACGCAGTATCAAGCCGAACTCTTCGCCACCCAGACGGCCGACAAAGTCGGTTCCGCGCAGCCGCTCGGCGAGCAACGTGCTGATGTGGCGGAGTACTTCGTCGCCGGCATCATGACCAAGCGTGTCGTTTACCGTCTTGAAGTGGTCAATATCCATCAGTACCAGGGCAAACGGAGTGTTGCTGCGTAAGGCCTCTTTGATGGTACGGTCAAGAGTGGACTTGAAACTGCTCCGATTTGCCAGACCGGTCAGCGCATCCGTCTCCGCCAGTGCGACAAGCTTGTCCTGGGCCTCGGCCCGATGGGTTTCATAGAGGTGCATGAACAGGACCGTCAGCACGGCACAAAAGGCAGGGTTCAGCAGGTCGATCATTGTTCGGGCGTTATTCAGTATCTCAAGCTGCATATAATAGAAGTACCCGCCAACCAGCATAAAGGGCACTGCCAGCAAAAAGCCCGCCAGCCGTCCGAGCAGCAGATACGACAAGATCGGCATCATGAAAATCCAGACAAACGCTGAGCTGGACGCGCCCGGCTTCGCAATAATGACTATAAAAAAGCTGAATGTGGCAATCAGGTAGCCATGCGTCCAGCGCAGCAGGTAAGGCGAGTGCTCAATCCGCAAAGCGCCGAAAATGATAACGCTGCTGGCAATCAGCTCAAACAGGGCAAACACGATGTTGTTATTGAACAGTTGCAGGAGGGCGAAAACCACCAGAGTCAGGCCGGTGGTACCAAAAATCAGACGCATAATCGAGCGCCGGTGCCGGTCTCTCAGGCCCATGCGGCTGTCTTTCAGGGACGGATCTGAATCACCGTGAATAATGTCTTTCATAAAATGCCATACACCCCTTGTCGGGGAGCCCACCGCGACGACCCCGGGGCCAGGCTCCACGGCAGTCTACGTTCCCCGGAGCAAGTATAGGGCCTGAGGGAACAGGGTGCTATAAACGCGCGCGGTTTCGCCAATTCTCAGGTGTAGAGATTCTTGCGGGAGAAACGCTCCACCAGAGGCTGATAGGCGGAACCGAGCACCCGATTGATAACGTCGATACCCCAGGCGTCGGGACCAACCAGGATGCGGGATTCATTTTTCAGGATGCCTTTGACGATGGTTTTGGCCGCTTTCTCCGGTGTGGTGACGGCCAGTTTGTCAAAGCCCTTGCGCTGGGCTTCGGCGTTCTCGGACTTGCCCATACGGGCGGAGTTGGCAATGTTGGTACGAATACCACCGGGGTGTACGCAACTGATCGCCACCGGCTGATTTTCCAGTTTCATTTCCTGGCGCAGGGCTTCGGTAAAGCCGCGGACGGCGAATTTGGCGGCGTTGTAGGCACTCTGCTTGGGTACGCCAATCAGGCCAAACACGCTGGATATATTGACCACGTGGCCGTCACCGGAAGCAATCAGGTGGGGCAGAAAAGCGCGGGTGCCGTGAGCAACGCCCCAGAAATCAATGTCCATGACCCATTGGAAATCGTCATCAGTCATCTCCCGGACACTGGCAGACAGCGCCACGCCAGCGTTGTTGATGACCAGATTAACGTCGCCAAAGTCTTTTGCCACGGCTTCAGCGTGGGCGTAGATAGCGTCCCGATCGGACACATCCAACAGATAGGTTTTTAAATCAATGGCGTTACATAGCT
>JBBQMX010000274.1:0-4031 GCA_038329375.1 Pseudomonadales bacterium
TCTTTCTCATGGGTGGGGCCGGCGATCGGGCGATTGATTTTAGAGAAGGCTCCGCCGCTTTCGGCATCCCATGTCCAGACTTTTGGTGGCGTGTAGGTTGGGTCGCTCATAATCGGAAGACCTCGGTGGTCGGTGAGTGTGATGTGAGAATGTAAAAAGGGTAGCTGTTCTGGTGGGGAGTTCCCATGAGTATTACCCACTGGGTTCCCTTCTGACCCGCACCTACCACGGCCCCACCACATACCCGAGTTTATCCGGCAACCACAAGGCAATGCCAGGTATCAGCATGACCAGTAACAAACTGACGGCCATAGCTGCTACGAATATCAGCGCCCAGCCGATGGTGTGTTCCAGGCGGATGTTGGCGATGCGGGTGGTGACCATCAGGTTGACGGCAACGGGAGGGGTGAACTGGCCGATGGCGATGTTCATGGCCAGCAAAATGCCGAACCAGACCGGATTCCAGCCAAAATGGTTCATCAAGGGCAATACGATGGGAATCAGGATCAGGTAAATCGATATCGCGTCGAGTAGCATACCGGCGATCAGTACCAGCACCATCACCAGGCCAAGCAGTACCCAGCCATTGTCGGAGAGGGAAAGCAGGGCATCGGCCAGGTGTTGGAAGGTGCCGAGGGTGGAGCCTGCCCAGGCAAATATGCCCGCCAGCGCAATGATGAACATCACTACGCCGGAGGTGACGGCAGCATCCGTCATCAGGTTCCAGAGGTCCTTAAGGTTGAGGTTGCGATACACCAGGCAGCCGATAATAACCCCGTAGGTGACGGCAACGACAGCCGCTTCGGTGGGGGTAAACAGCCCTGAGCGCAGGCCACCCAGAATAATCACCGGGGCAAACAGCGCGGGCAGTGCGGCCTTGAAGCTGGGCCAGAACGGTGGACGCTCGGCGGTTTCCGGGTCTTCCCAGCGGTACTTTTTTGCGAAGTACAAAGCCGGGACGAGCAATGACAGACCCGCCAGAATCCCCGGGAACACCCCCGCTGCAAACAGGGCCCGTAAATCCACGCCCGGGACCACGATGGAGTATAGAATCAAGGCAATAGAGGGTGGGATCAGGATCGCGGTGGAGGAGGAGGCCGCGATCAAAGTTGCCGAAAACGGCTGTGGGTAACCGGCCTTGCGCATGCTGGGGAGCATGACCATCGCCACCGCTGCGGCATCTGCCGGACCGGAGCCGCTCATGCCGCCCATAATCAGGCAAACCAGAACCGCTACCACGGTCAGGCCACCATGACGGGGCCCGATGACGGCTTGGGCAAAACGCACCAGGCTGGCGGCCACACCGGCCCGCTCGAAAATCAGGCCGGTGAGAATAAACAGCGGAATCGCAATCAGCGGGTATTTGGCCACACTGTTATAGGTGTTGGTGCCAAATGTCGCCAACATGTCGGAGGGTAGCCCAGTGAGAATGCCGACCGCGCCACCAATGCCGAGGGCGATTGCCACTGGCACACCCATCAGCAACGCCAGCAGGAAAGCCCCGATCATCAGCAGGTCAGGACTCATGGATAACCTCCGGATCGTTCTTGCCGCGCAGGCGGTCAATGAGGTTTTGGGTCATGCGGATGACGATGGCGACCGACAGCAGCGGCAGCCAGATAACATAAATCCAGTTCGGCAGCCCCAGTCCCGGTGACAGTGACTCCCACTGGTATTCCTGCCATGTGAGTACTCCCCCATACCAGGCAGTGGTGCCAAGCACGGCGACACCAGCCAGCCACTGCACCACGTAGACGACTTTTCTGGCACCTGGCGGCAGATAGTGCTCGATCAGCTCAATGCGAATGTGCTGATTATGGCGAGCCGCAACCGCCGCGCCGCCGAAGGTGACCAGTACCAGCAAGAACACCGAGAATTCTTCGGTGAAAGCAAAGGAAGCATCAGTGGCATAGCGAACAATGACATTGCCCAGGCTGATCAGGCAGATCGCGATCAGCGCCAGAGTCGCCAGCCAGGCTTCAGGCCTGAACTTCGGGGGTCGGGTGGGCATTGTTACTCCGGTTCATCCGGTTCAGACAGTCGCGCCCGCCGGGGTGGGCGGGCGCCTGGATATGCCCTGTTTACTGCTGGCTGCTGGCAACTGCTTCCTGGGCCGTCTTCACGAGGTCTTCGCCAATGCGGGACGTCCATTTCTCATAAACGGATTGGGTCGCTTCTACAAAGGCGTCGTGTTGCTCCTGGGTCAGTTCGGTGACCTGGACGCCACGCTCTTTAATGCCTGCCAGGGTGGCGTCAAGCTCGGCACGGGATTTCTTGATTTCCCACTCGCCAGCGTCTACAGCGGCCTGCTTGAGCAGTTTCTGGTCTTCCGGGCTGAAGTCACTCCAGACACGGTTGCTGACCGCAAACACCAAAGGGTCAGCCATGTAACGCCACAGGGTCAGGTGCTGCTGGCCAACCTGGTCGATACGCGCCACATCAAAGACTGACAGCGGATTTTCCTGGCCATCAACGGCGCCGGTGGTCAATGCTGGCTTGGCATCGGCCCAGCTCATCTGGGTGGGGTTGGCACCCAGTGCGGTGAAGGTGTCCTGAAACAATGGCGAGCCGACAACGCGGATTTTCAGGCCTTCCACGTCGGAGGGCTCTTTGATCGCCCGCTTGGAATTGGACAGTTCCCGGAAGCCGTTTTCGCCCCAGGCTAGTGGGGTAACACCGCGCTTTTCGATGGCCGCGAAGATGGCTTCGCCCGCCTCGCCCTGGGTAATAGCATCAATGGCGGCATAATCGGGCATCAGGAATGGCAGCGAGAACAGGTTCAGCTCTGGCACCTGGGGTGACCAGTTGATGGTGGAGCCCACGGCCATATCAATAATGCCGGAGCGCATGGCGGAGAACTCTTTGGTCTGATCTCCGGACACCAGCTGGGAGTTGCTGTAGATTTTCATGTTGATGCGCCCGTCAGAGCGCTCTTTTACCAGTTCAACCCATTTGTCGGCAGCCTGCCCCCAGGGAAAGGCCGAAGGCAGAACGGTGGATACCGTGTATTCGTCCTTGTATTGGGCCTGTGCGACTGAACTGAACAACAGGGTAGCAGCGGCAGCGGCCATAAATGTGCGACGTTTCAGCATTTCGGTTTCCTTATTATTGTCATTGGTATGGCAGCGGCCTGATCATAACTGGCGTCTGCAGTAGAGGAGTATAGGAGGGGTTTTCCTCCGGACGCAAAATAAAACCGCTAAGCCAGCGTTGCCAGAGCATTTACTACCACCTAAGCCAGTTTGCACATTCACAACGTTGGAGACAGACTGAAACCTTACAAGGAGATGCGCAATGCCCGAATTTCAGGTTCGTAAAAACCACTTTTCCGAAAGCCGGCTGATCGACACCCCGGCGACAGAAGAGGTGCCAGCAATTACCGAGGGTGAGGTGGTGGTCAAGATCGACTGCTTTGCCTTTACCGCTAACAATATCACTTACGCGGCCGCCGGTGACCAGCTGGGTTACTGGCAGTTTTTTCCGCCGTCCGGCGACGATGCCGAAGATTGGGGTGTTATTCCGGTATGGGGCTTTGCCGACGTTGTGGCGTCGCAGGTGGAGGATGTGCCGGTGGGCGAGCGTTTGTTCGGCTATTTTCCGCCTGCCCGTTATCTCAGAATGACTCCGGTTGGGGTATCCGGGCAACGCCTGATTGATGGTGCCGCTCATCGGGCCAAATTGCCCGCCGGTTACAACAGCTATAGCCGTGTCGGCAGAGAGCCCGGTTACGACGCCTCCATGGACAATGAGCGCATGCTGCTATGGCCGCTTCACATTACCTCGTTCTGCCTGTGGGATCTGCTCCAGGACCAGAGCTGGTATGGCGCCCGGCAGATGGTCATCCTGAGTGCGTCCAGCAAGACAAGTATAGGCCTGGCCTATGCGCTGGAAGATGATCACACTGCGCCGCCAGTCATCGCTCTGTCGTCTCCACGCAATCTGGAGTTGGTCAGCAAACTTGGCCTTTATGATCAGTCCCTGAGTTATGACGCGCTGAGTGTCATCGATGCAAATGTGCCGACTGTTATCGT
>JBBQMX010000275.1:0-4020 GCA_038329375.1 Pseudomonadales bacterium
TGGCCTCGGCCCAGCAACGGGACAAAGTGATCGATTACATCAAACTGGGTATTGAAGAAGGTGCGACTCTGGTTGCCGGCGGCCCGGAAGCTCCGGACGGTCTCGATTCAGGCTACTTCGTCAAGGCCACCGTGTTCGGTAATGTCAAGCCCGACAGCCGCATCGCCCAGGAGGAGATCTTCGGGCCGGTGCTCTGTATTATTCCCTACCAGGATGAAAAAGACGCCATCCGAATTGCCAATGGCACCGATTTCGGGCTCTCCGGTGCGGTCTGGTCTGGCGACCAGGACAAAGCCAAAGCCGTCGCCGGCAAAATGCGCACCGGTCAGGTGTTTGTCAACGGCGGAGCCTTCAACCCACTGGCACCGTTTGGTGGTTTCGGGCACTCCGGCATCGGCCGGGAGTTCGGCAAGTGGGGGCTGGAAGAGTTTCTGGAAGTGCGCTCCCTGCAACTTTAATTGGGGTAGAAAAGAAGCATGAGTATCTGGACCGTTACGCCCACATTGGCAGACATGCAGGCACGTTGCCGGGAAACCGCCGTTGAACACCTGGGCATCGAGTTTCTGGAAGTGGGCGACGGTTATCTCAAGGCCCGCATGCCCGTGGATAACCGCACCGTCCAGCCCGCCCGTATTCTCCACGGCGGCGCATCGGTGGTGCTTGCGGAAACCCTCGGTAGCGTGGCAGCCAATCATTGCCTGCGCAAAGAAGGTCAGGCGGCGGTGGGTCTGGAGATTAACGCCAACCATACCCGCTCAGTCACCTCCGGCTGGGTCTATGGAACCTCCAAACCGCTGCACATCGGCGGTTCCACTCAGGTCTGGGAAATTCGGATCGAGACCGAAGACGGTAAGCTGGTGTGCATGTCACGGATTACCATGGCGGTGATTGACGCGCGTTGAGAATTCGAAGAAGCGTTCTCAATTTTGGGGAAGGCGAATGATAATAATCGCGGCGATGGCCAGGATCAGGATTGCAACTGCCTCGAACAGAATATTCTCAGGCGCCATGTCTTTGCCTTGCAGGATAATCAACCGGGCAAGCGCGGTGATTGCAATGAAGATCGGATAGACGAATGCCGAGCGCCGATCTGAGTAGAACACAGCGACCATGCCGATCACCTCCAGATAAAGAAACATCAGCAGGATATCCGCGAGGCTAATCGTCTGGGCAAGGTAAATCGTATGAATTTCGTAGGCTACGGCACCCAGGGTCATTAAGACAACGATGATCAGCAAAAGACGCTCGATCATCTGAAAAATGGCAAGAGCCACGGTCTTTTCGGAAGGTTCCACGTCGGTTACCTCGAAATCTTCGCGCGTTTTTGACTCCGCTTCTGAGTCTTCGCCGTAGCCTGTATTTCTCTTGATGCCCATGATTATAACCATAACATAGAGTGGTTTTCTCTCCACTCCCTGAAAAGTGGACGATGTGCTCCTGTCTTCAGCCCTTCAGCCCTTCAGCCCAAACTTTCTGCATCTTTCTCGATACAACGGTCCAGCAAAGCCAGGTAGTCGGCTTTGGCCTTGCGTTTGGTCTGCTGGTGAGCCTTCAGGTTCAGCTTCTGGAACTGCTGGGCCAGTTCGTTTGCGCGGGCTATAAGCTGCTCCGGTGCAACAACTTCATCCAGGAAGCCTGCTTCAACAGCGCCTTCCGGGCTGTAGATTTCGGCGTTGATCACCGAGCGATAGAAATGCGCTGGCGCCAACCGGTGCCGCGCAATTTCAATGCCCGCATGGTGCATGGTCATACCGATGGCCACCTCATTGAGGCCTAACTTGAAACTGCCCGCAATGCCAATGCGGTGATCCACAGACAGAAGGATAAAGGCACCCTTGGCAATGGCATGACCACTACAGGCGCCAATGACGGGTAACGGAAACGCGGCCAGGCGACGAGTCAGTTTGGAACCAATGCAGACAAGCGCAGACGCCTCTTTCGGGCCTCTCTGCATTTCCTTCAGATCATAACCGCCGGAAAAAATACCCGGTTGTCCGGTCAGGATAACCACCGCTTTGTCCTGCTCAGCACGATCAAGCGCATGATTCAGCTCCTCGAAGACCTCGTGGCTTAGCGCATTTGCCTTGCCGTTACTGATAACAATTGTCGCTATGCCGTCACTCAGTTGGTAACTTACCAGATCGGTCACTGGCGTATCCTCTTGCTGGTTGTCTTAATGTCGCAATGTCGGGATGAACTGTGCCAGCTTCTTTGGGTCGCCTCAATGGTTTCGTACTTCTCATCTGATCCATTAGCCTGTGTTCAACGTCTATCTAATTGGTTAATCCGGTCACTGGGGTATAGGATCAATCATAAAAGGAGAATGATTATGGGACAGATTATTGCGGGACGCTTTGACGTCCACGAGAAAGCAGAATATGTTTACCAGGCTCTGCAGGAAGCTGGCTTTGAAGCCGCTTCGTTAACGATTTTCTATGTTAATCCCCATGGCCAGCATGGGACCCACCCCATCGGAGGAGATGAGGGTGCTTCCCCCGGCTCTAAAGATGCCGGTAAGGGTGCATGGGCAGGCGCTGGTGTGGGGGCCGCTGCAGGAGCGGCCGCAGGCTCCGTAGCAGGGCCCGTTGGATCTGTAATTGGAGGTGGAGTGGGAGCCTACACGGGGTCACTGGCCGGGGCTATGCATTCTACGGGTGATGCTTCCGAAGTTGATGAAGCCGGCAAAAGTGAGCCGGACAATCACTTTACGGAACGCAAATCCGGTGTGCATTTGGCGGTGAATGTAAGCGACTCCGATACACAGCAAGTGATTGATCTCCTTCGCAAACATCAAGCAGAGGATATTGAGCAGGCCGAAGGCAACCTGCAAAATGGCGATTGGGTGGATTTCAACCCCACCCAGGCAGTCCGGCTGGTTTGAATAATCATCAGAAGCCCCTCAACCGACTGATACTTTCACAGGGGCAAAATCCAGGACCCAGGATCCGAACATGCAAACCATTGTCGTCAAACGCATTATACCAGCGCCGATTGATCAGGTGTTTGAGCTGCTGAGCGACCACGCCGGTTACTCTGCCTTCGCCGGCATCAAGCACGCCAAACTGCTTGAAGAAGGCCTGGAGGAACGCAACGGCAATGGGGCAGTGCGCAGGATTGACCTGGGCGGCGTATGGTTTGAGGAAGAAATCAGCAACTTTCAGCGACCTACGGCCATGGACTACAAGATTCTCCGGTCACGGCCTCCGATTCAACACGAAAGTGGCCGCATCCGCCTCGAAGAAACCCCGGAAGGCACAGCCGTTACCTGGACTTCTGTGTTCCGCGTTAGCATTCCCCTGATCGGCCGGGTGCTCTCCCCCATCGCAGCCAGTGCGGGGCAGAAAGCCTTCGGCTCGATGCTGAAAGCGATTGACAGAAAGCTGACTAGAGAGACTAATCGCTGATTTCTAGAAATCTTCGCTTAAATGGGTTTCTAAGCGGATTCAACTATCTCCCTCATTTCCCTCAAGCTTGTCCTGCGTCCGCTTCTCAAAATCACTGGCATCGTGCCGTTCATGCAACTGTTCGCTGGATTCGCCCCAGGTGCGGTTTACCATTCGGCCCCGCTTTACTCCGGGCCGCTGGCCGACTTCTTCAGTCCATCGCAGCACGTGCTTGTAGGTGTGTGCTTCCAGAAACTCCGCCGCCTCATATACCTTGTTGGTCACAACCGCGCCGTACCAGGGCCAGATGGCCATATCGGCGATGGTGTATTCGTTGCCCGCGATATACCGGTTGTCCGCCAACTGCCGGTCCAGCACGTCCAGCTGCCGTTTTACTTCCATGGTGAAGCGGTTGATGGGGTACTCGTATTTCTCGGGTGCATAGGCATAAAAATGCCCGAAGCCACCACCGAGGAAGGGTGCGCTGCCCATCTGCCAGAATAGCCAGTTTATGGCTTCAGTGCGTTTGGTGATGTCTTTGGGCAGGAACTCGCCAAACTTTTCGGCCAGGTAAAGCAAGATAGAGCCGGACTCGAACACCCGGATGGCGGGGTTCTTACTGCGGTCCATCAGGGCA
>JBBQMX010000276.1:0-4011 GCA_038329375.1 Pseudomonadales bacterium
TTAACTTAACAAACCTTAATGTTGATCGCAAGTCGGCAGCGCTAAAAATTAACTAATCCCGCTGGCCCAACACCACCCGCGCCATCAGGTCCTCGATACGGCGGATGGCGTCGGCGTCGCCTTTCTTGCCGGTCAACACCACCTGGGAGCCGATCGTTGCTACGTACAGCAGTAAGGAGAGATCTTTGACGCGCTGGGCGTCATTGCTCAGGTGCTGGAACAGGGTGCAGTTCTGCTGGATGCGGGCGGCATCTACCTGGGTGACCAGGTCGGCGGCGTAGTCATTGCGGCGGGCGAAGTCCCGCACTGCCAGCTCCACCTGCAGTCGACGAATATTGCGGGAGGCGTCCGTCAGCAGCAATTCCAGAATCTCCCGCAGTTCTGTTTCCACATCCCCGCCCTTGGGTTTCCAGTACTGCAGTTCATGGAGGCGACGATCCCGCCAGCGGTTCAGGAAACTGACGACCAAATCCTCATGATCTTTGAAGTGCCAGTAAAAGCTACCCCGGGTGACCCCCAGCTTCTTGGCCAGGGTCAGTACCCGCAGTTGTCCGAAACCACCGGCAGCAACCTCTCCGGCCGCTGCATCGAGCCAGTTATCCCGGGTCAGCTGGGGCTTGTCAGAGGCTTTTCGGCTGCGTGGGGCAGAAGCTTTGGGCTCGGTCATTCTGACGCTGTGTCCTGTGGGTTTCGGATTGGTGCGAATTCTACCTGAAGCGTTGACCACACCTAAAACATACATTAGTGTATGGACAAACAATACACCAGTGTATGGAGATATCAAGACATTGCTTCATACCCCCCGATCACACTGATGTCAGCAACAGGGAGCTGCCAAATGAGTACTGCCCACTACGATGTACACGGCAATATCGCCATAATTCGTCTCGACAACCCGCCGGTCAACGGGCTGGGCCTGGCGCTGCGCCAGGGTATTGTGAATGGCATCCGCCAGGCAGAATCCGACGATGCGGTGAAAGCCATTGTGCTGATCGGCTCTGACCGCGCCTTTTCCGGTGGCGCTGACATCAGCGAATTCGGTACCGACAAAGCCATGACCGAACCCATGCTGCCTACGGTAATCAACTACGTGGAAAGCAGCCGCAAGCCGGTTATCGCAGCCATCAGCGGTGCCTGCATGGGCGGTGGTCTGGAACTGGCGCTGGGTTGTCACTATCGGATTGCCAAGCCGGACGCACAGATTGCGCTGCCCGAAGTAAAGCTTGGCCTGCTGCCCGGTGCTGGCGGTACCCAGCGACTGCCGCGGGTGATTGGTGCCGAGCACGCCGTCAACATGATCGTCTCCGGCAGCGTTGTTCCGGCGAAACAGTTCAAGGGCAGCGCGCTGTTTGATGAGATTGTGGATGGCGAACTGCTTGACGCAGCAATTGCTTACGCCACCAAAGTGGTCAGTGAAAACCTGCCATTAAAGAAAGTCCGCGACCTGAAAGCGAAGCACCCGAACCCGGAAGGCTTTTTCATGTTCACCCGCAACACCGTGGGCGCCATGACCAAGAACTACCCGGCCCCGCTGAAATGCGTGGACGCGGTGGAAGCGGCGGTCACCCTGCCGTTCGACAAGGGCATGGAAGTCGAGCGCGAAGCCTTTGTTAACCTGATGCAGACTCCGGAATCCCGCGCCCTGCGGCATGCCTTCTTCTCCGAGCGCTTGACCAGCAAGATTGCCGACGTACCCTCTGACACACCGGTTCGTGACGTTAGGTCCGTCGGCGTGATCGGTGGCGGCACCATGGGTACCGGCATCAGTATCAACTTTTTGAACGCCGGTATACCGGTCACCTTGGTCGAAATGAAGCAGGAAGGCCTGGACCGGGGCGTGGCCGCCATCCAGAAGGTCTACGAAGGCCGGGTCAAGAAAGGCCGCATGAGCGAAGACGACGCCAAGGCCAAAATGGCCCTGCTCACCCCCTCCCTCACCTATGACGACCTGAGCGATGTGGACCTGGTGATTGAAGCGGTGTTCGAGGAAATGACGGTTAAGCAGTCGGTGTTCGAGAAGTTGGACGAAGTCTGCAAGGCCGGCGCCATTCTCGCCTCCAACACCTCCACGCTGGATTTGAACAAGATCGCCAGCTTTACCAAGCGCCCGGAAGAGGTTATCGGCCTGCACTTCTTCAGCCCGGCCAACATCATGAAGCTGCTGGAAGTGGTGCGGGGTGAGAAAACGGCCAAGGATGTGCTGGCCACCGCCATGAAACTCGCCAAGGCGATCAAGAAGACCGCGGTGGTTTCCGGCGTCTGTGATGGCTTCATCGGCAACCGCATGATCAACCAGTACCAGCGCGAAGCCCTGTTGATGCTGGAAGAAGGCGCCAACGTGCAGCAGATCGACAAGGCTATCGAGAAGTTCGGTTTTGCCATGGGCCCGCTGCGCATGGCAGACCTGGCCGGTGGCGATATCGGCTGGGCCATCCGCAAGCGCCAATATGAAGAAAACCCGGACATGGTGAAAATGGTCGTCGCCGACCGCCTATGTGAAATGGGCCGCTACGGCCAGAAAACTGGCGCCGGTTTCTATCGTTACGAGCAGGGCAACCGCAACGCCCTGCCTGATCCGGAAGTGGACAAGGTGGTAGACGAAGTTCGCACTGAGCTGGGCATCACCCCGCGCAAGATCAGCAATCAGGAAATCGTCGAGCGTTGTGTCTATGCCCTGGTCAATGAAGGCGCCCAGATTCTGGACGAAGGCATCGCCCAACGCGCCTCCGACATCGACATGGTGTACCTGACCGGTTACGGCTTCCCCGTGTTCCGCGGTGGCCCCATGCATTACGCCGAGGAAGTCGGACTGCCCAACGTGGTTCGCGCCATGCAGGCCTTTACCGAAGACCGGCACACCCAGCCAGGTTTCTGGGAGCCGGCCGCCCTGCTGGCCAAGCGCGCCGAAGAAGGCAAAGGTTTCGATAGCAAATAAGCGGTCCACGAATTGATCCGGCGCTGCTTTTAGAGCGCAGCGCCGACCTGAGGAGAATTGTTATGTCCAATGATGTTGTCATCGTATCCACTGCCCGTACGCCCCTGGCCAAATCCTGGCGCGGCGGCCTGAACATGACCCACGGCGCGACCCTCGCCGGGCACGCGATCCAGCACGCGGTCGAGCGTTCAAAGGTTGACCCTAACGAAATCGAAGACGTGCTGATGGGCTGTGCCCTGCCGGAAGGTTCCACCGGTAACGACGTTGCCCGTATGGGTGCCATCCGCGCCGGTCTGCCGGTTTCCGTAGCGGGCGCCACTATCAACCGCTTTTGCTCATCCGGGCTGCAGGCGATTGCCATGGCCGCCCAGCACATCGCTGTGGACAACGTGCCCGTGATGGTTGCCGGTGGTGTGGAATCCATCTCCACCGTTCAGGCCAGCGTCAACCAGAACTATTTCATGGATCCGTGGTTAGCCAAGCACAAGCCGGAGCTGTACTGGTCCATGCTCGATACCGCTGAGACAGTGGCCAAACGCTACGGCATCAAAAAAGCAGACATGGACGAGTACGGCGTTCGCAGTCAGCAGCTGGCCACCCAGGCTCGCGAAGACGGCAAATTCGACGACGAAATAGTTCCCATTACCACCACCATGGGTGTCGCTGACAAAGCCACAGGCCAGCTCAGCAGCCAGGAAGTGACCGTCAGCCAGGACGAAGGCATTCGCCCGGGCACTAACCTGGAAGGCGTCAGCAGCATCCGCTCCGCGATGGAAGGCGGCGTCGTCACTGCCGGCAACGCCAGCCAGTTCTCGGACGGGGCATCCGCCTGCGTGCTGATGGACGGCAAACTGGCGGAACAGCGGAACATTCAGCCCCTGGGCATTTTCAGAGGCTTCGCCGTTGCTGGCTGTGAGCCGGATGAAATGGGCATCGGCCCGGTCTTCGCCGTCCCAAGACTGCTGCAGCGCGCCGGCCTCAAGGTCAGCGACATCGGCCTGTGGGAGCTGAACGAGGCCTTCGCCTGCCAGGTGATCTACAGCCGCGACACGCTGGGCATCCCCGATGAACTGCTG
>JBBQMX010000277.1:0-3990 GCA_038329375.1 Pseudomonadales bacterium
AGCAACCGGGCTTTCCGGAGCAGATATTGCCGGAGTACCTTTCGGCGCTGAGCGTTGAATATCACATTATCGAAAAAGACACCTACAGCATCGTCAAAGACAAAATCCCCGAAGGTAAAACCACCTGCGGCCTCTGCTCACGGTTGCGCCGGGGTATTCTTTACAATTTTGCCGAGCAGCACGGAGTGACCAAAATCGCCCTGGGCCACCACCGGGATGATCTTCTGGAGACGCTGTTTCTCAATATGTTCTATGGTGGCAAGCTCAAAACCATGCCGCCCAAGCTTCGCAGTGACGATGGCCGCAACGTCGTTATCAGGCCCATGGCCTATTGCCGGGAAAAAGACCTGGCCCGTTACGCCGTCATGCGCGAGTTCCCTATTATTCCCTGCAACCTGTGTGGCTCACAGGAGAATCTCCAGCGGCAGGTGGTCAAAGACATGTTGCAGAGCTGGGACAAACAGCATCCTGGCCGGCTGGAAACGATGTTTCGTGCCGTATGCAACGTAACGCCATCTCATCTTGCAGACACCTCGCTGTTTGATTTTTCTCTGGGTGACAAGCCATCAGCAGGGCATCGGCCTGACTCGGCCGGAGGCGAGAAAGAACCGGATTTCAGCAGGCTGGATGTGTTGAATCTGTAAGCCAGACCCGGTGCCCGATTCAATTCCCGCCGTGCACCGTTTCATTCCCTGATATTTGCCCTCCTTCAATACAAATAAATTATCGATAAATTATTGAAAAATATATATTAAATACCTGTTTCCTGCTATTAAAAATCTTGACAGGGAGTTTGGTCGTCACTAATTTAATTAGATATAGCACTGATTCCGCCACGGCGGATGATGGCTTTGGTACGTCATAATGGCGTGTTTATACAACAATGAAAAGGTGCTGTATTGCAGATCGTAAGCGGTTTGGCAGTCACCTGGAGAACACAACATGCGAATCCGAATGAAAAACCTGTGGGTTACTCTGGCCGCGGTCACGTCATCACTGGTAATGGGCGGGGCGCAGGCCGTGGACTGGGATATGCCCACGCCTTACGGCGATTCCAATTTTCACACCGTCAATATCCGTCAGTTCGCCGAAGATGTGAAGAAGTCGACGGATGGTGAGCTGAATATCACCGTTCATAGCGCCGGATCGCTGATCAAGCATCCGGAAATCAAGAATTCCGTACGCCGAGGGTTGGTTCCAATCGGCGAGCTGATCATGTCTCGTCTGGCGAATGAGGATCCACTGTTTGAAGTGGATTCCGTGCCGTATCTGGCCAGCGATTACGATGAAGCCTGGAAACTCTGGCAGGCATCAAAAGACATTCTTGCCGAGCGGCTTGAAGGGCAGCGCCTGAAACTGCTGTTTGCTGTTCCCTGGCCGCCGCAGGGCATCTATACCAAGTTCCCGGTTGAGACGGGTGAAGAGCTGCGGGGCGTGAAGATGAGGGCTTACAACAAATCCAGTGAGAGTCTGGCTGAGCTGCTTGGTGCAATTCCGACTCAGGTTGAAGTTCCTGACATCCCGACAGCCTTCGGTACCGGCCGTGTCGACGCTATGATCACGTCGCCGTCCACTGGCGCCAATACCCGAGCCTGGGATTACCTAACGAATTTCAACCACGCTCAGTTGTGGCTGCCGAAGAACATGGTCGTCGTGAATGCCCGGGAGTTTGCGAGCCTTCCGGAAGACGTGCAGGCGGCGGTCGAGAGCGCGGCTGCCGAGGCTGAAAAGCGCGGTTGGGAAGCCAGCAAGGAAGAGACTGATGCCAAGATTGCCATCATGCGCGAGAACGGTATTGAAATTTCCGAGCCGTCTGATGCGTTGGCAAAGCGCCTGGAAGCGGTAGGCAAAACCATGACAGAGGAGTGGTTGGAGCGAGCAGGCCCTGACGGCCAGGCCCTGTTGGACACTTACCACAAACAATAAATCCGATACCGGAAGGAGAGGGGCTGCCCATGCGCAACGCTCTGAATGCGTTCTACCGTTTTGGTGGAGCGCTATCTGCGCTGCAGCTTACCGCCATCATGGTGATGGTGGTGCTGCAGGTGCTGGGGCGGGTTCTCGACAGGGTGTTGGTCTGGGTCGGGGCTGATGCTCTGGGTCTGAATATCCCGGGGCTGGCGGAACTGGCTGCTTTTCTGCTTCTCGGCGCGACGTTCTTTGGTCTGGGGTACACCTTCTGGCAGGGCGGCCATATTCGGGTCACCCTGCTGGTACAGCACCTGCCGTTACCTCTTCAGCGCTTTATGGATATCGCGATGGTGCTGCTTGCTGCTGCGATTACGGCGTTTGCTTTGTGGAACAGCGCCTGGCTGACCTACGACAGCTATGACTTTGGCGATCTGTCGATTGGCATGGTCCCGGTTCCGCTGTGGATTCCCCAGTTGGGAATGGTGCTGGGCCTCCTGTGGTTGCTGATTGCCCTGATGGACGCATTCGTCTCGCTGGTGACGGGTCGCCTCCAGAAAATCCCCACTGAATCTCCGCAGGAATAACCGGCATGGATATGATCTGGATGAGTCTCATCCTCCTCGTCGTGCTCCTGGCTCTTTTGGCTGCGGGTCTGTGGGTTGCCTTTTCGCTGACTGTGATTGGCTGCGTGGCTTTGTATTTCTTCAGCAGTATTCCGGTGGGAGACAGCCTGTCGACGGCATTTTATAGCGCCAGCGTGTCCTGGGAATTGGCGGCCTTGCCCATGTTTATCTGGATGGGGGAGGTGTTGTTTCGCTCCCGTCTGTCTGAAGAAATGTTCAGTGGCATCGCACCCTGGGTAGGCAAGGTGCCCGGGCGTCTGCTGCATACCAACATCGTGGGCTGCGGCATCTTTGCTGCGATTTCCGGTTCCTCTGCTGCCACGGCGGCCACAATTGGCAAAATTTCGATACCGGAGCTGACTCGACGTGGTTATGACCAGAAGCAGATTCTGGGGACGCTGGCGGGATCGGCGACGCTGGGGCTGCTGATTCCACCGTCGATCATTCTTATTGTGTACGGCGTGGCCACGGAGCAGTCGATTGCACGGCTCTTCGTCGCGGGCATCCTGCCAGGGATCATGTTGATGGTGCTGTTTGCAGGCTACGTCATGCTCTGGTCGCTGATGAATCCGGCGGGAGTGCCTCCCGGTGAATCAGAATCCCTGTCGTTTACGGCCAAGGTCCGGCGCAGTCGCCCGCTTATTCCGGTGGCGCTGCTGATCATTGGTGTTATTGGGTCGATCTACGGTGGTCTGGCGTCACCCACCGAATCGGCGGCAATCGGCGTTGCCCTGGCTCACCTGCTGTCGTGGCGCGGCGGCTCCATGAGTCGGGATACCTTTATCAGCGCCCTGATGGGGACTGTGAAAACCTCGTCGATGATTGCCTTTATTCTGGTGGGCGCGCATTTCCTGACTACTTCGATGGCGTTCACCGGGATGCCGCGTGAACTGGCTGCCTGGATTGCCACGCTGGGCTTGTCACCCTATATGCTGCTGGCGGCGCTGACGCTGTTCTTTATCCTGCTGGGCTGCTTTCTCGATGGTATTTCGGTGGTGGTGCTGACGACATCCGTCATTCTGCCGATGGTGCAGGCCGCAGGTATTGATCTGCTATGGTTCGGTATCTATCTGGTAATCGTGGTGGAAATGAGTCAGATCACACCACCGGTCGGTTTCAATCTGTTCGTGATTCAGGGGCTGACTGGAGAGAACATCCTGCGGGTGGCATGGGCGGCTTTGCCGTACTTCCTGCTGATTCTGGCCGGTGTTGTGCTGATCACGATATTCCCGGAAATCGTAACTTATCTGCCAAGCAAGATGGGCAACTGATAGACCGCCTGCGGTTCGGTTTTTATCCTTTCATGAGCAATAAGGGTCAGGAGTCAGTGGCCCAGCAGCCAGTGACCCAAAGGAATGGTCCAGAGCCCGAAGCCGATCAAAAGCAGGCCGGCAAGCCGTCGGAAATGACGCTGGGTGCGGAGGTGTTTTATCCAGCTTGCTGCATAACCGGTAGC
>JBBQMX010000278.1:0-3983 GCA_038329375.1 Pseudomonadales bacterium
CGAAGATGCATTTTTAGACCGAGGGTATCAGCCGCGTTGGCCAAGCAGTCTCCCTTCCCGCAAAAGCGCTTACAGGAAACTTAGTGGTTTGCCGATTTTTTTGTAACGGTCGTTACTCTTTCGCGATTCACTTACGTGGCCTATACTGGCACAGCTCTCTCTAACAGCGCCGTGCTCATTACCAACAACGTCAAAGAATTTTCCAGAGTTCCTAAGCTTCAGATTGAAAACTGGCTCGACTTATAGCAGGGCGTGACCCCCATTGTTTGACGACATCAAGGGTTAAGCGACATGCCAGCTCAACAACTGGTTATTGCGCCTGCCGCCAAAAATGAGCTCAAGGACATTTACCATGATCCCTGTCAGCTTGGCGTCCCTGGCAAGCTGACTCAGGTTTTTGGCACGCGCAATGACACCCATCGAGGAGGTTGTCGTAATTATTTCTGCGGACAAATCAGAAATTTCTCACCCGTGTGCTTGGCATAATACTGACGCACCGTGTCAGCATCGAGCGCTTCCGCCAGCGAAAGTTCATTGGTGTAACGGCTGGCAAACGTAGTCTTCAGCTCCTTCGCCACGCGCGCACGCAACCGCATTGAGACTTCCATGCCGGCTTTAGCGAGGAAGTTGGGCAACAACCAGCCGCCGACACCCCACGCCATGCCATAGGCGCGTTGCAGCACAGTGGCCGAGGTGTCGAGGTTGCCATACAGATACACTTGTTTGTGTTTGACCGAGCCATAAATGCTGTAAGCGCCGGGCGTACGCGCCGCTGCCGATTCCATACAGGCCAGAATATTGGACGCCAGCGTGCCGCCGCCAGTGGCATCAAATGCCAGTGTGGCGCTGGTGGCATGAATGGCATCGGTCAGCTCAGCCATAAAATTGTCCGAACTGCTATCGACCACGTATTTGGCGCCCATGTCGCTCAACAGTGCCACTTGCTCCTCTTTGCGCACAATGTTGACCAACTCAACACCGTCGGCCTGGGAAATTCGCACCAGCATCTGTCCAAGATTGGATGCCGCAGCCGTATGCACCAGAGCGGTGTGACCTTCCATTTTCATGGTCTCGATCATGGACAGTGCGGTCAGCGGATTCACAAAACAGGACGCGCCATCTTTGGCGGTATGACCATCAAGCAAGGGCAGGCAAGTGGCTGCATCCACACAACGATATTGTGCATACATGCTGCCGCCCATCACCGCGACAATCTTTCCTGACAAACTTTTTGCCAGCTCAGAATCCCCGGTTGCTACCACCGTACCCGCGCCTTCGTTGCCCACCGCCAGCGTTTGACCCATGCGTGCCTTCATAACACGCATTCCCTGCTCGGAGACCGGTGCCGTGAGCACTTTGTTGTTCCCAGTGCCGGACGTTTTGGCCGCGCTGATATCGGACCAGCCAAACATCACGCCCTGATCAGACGGGTTGATGGGGGTTGCTTCAATCTTGACCAAGACCTGATTCGCCCCGGGGTCGGGGATGGGTTTTTCGATCAACTCAAGTTTCAGCTCACCGGACTCAGTGATGGTGGAGAACATTTGAAGGAAGGTGGATGGTGCTGACATGGATGCCTCTTTGTTTAAAAAGTAAGTTGCAGAGATGACACGGTATACCCCGTTAGGCTAAAGAAACGCAAGATAGGCCCTGGTTAATCACACTAAGCAACCGCTTATGCAAAAACCTCTACTCCCTGCTTCCCTTACCGTCAATTCACTGCGTATTTATATGAATGATCAATTAAGAATCCGCTGCAATGCCCGATTGATCAGTTGATCGGCCGGGCTCACCGGCGTGGCTGGCGGCTGCGTCTTGGCTGGTCGTCAGGTCACGCCCGGTCTGCGCGCTAAACTGTTCGGCAATCCACGGTTTGTGATTGTTGGGCTCCAGATTGATAACGGTCACAAATGCTGCGACGAGCAGAGCGACGACCAGGCCAGTTGCGGCGAGGGCGACCTTTACTGAAGTCTTCATAATGTCCCTTGCGCTTGCTTTTACCGATTGCAATCGGGCTGTCGCCCGGCGGCGCGGGCATTGTCATAAGAAGCTGTGGCGCTGATCATCCGACGCTCGAGCTCCTGAATTCGATTCTGGGGCGAGGGGTGAGTGGACATAAAGTCGGATGTTCCTCCTCCACCCACACGCTCCATATTGCGCCACAGCATGACGCTTTGACGCGGATCAAACCCGGCCCTGGCCATGTAGTCCAGCCCCAGGCGGTCGGCTTCTGATTCGTCTGCGCGGGAAAAAGGCAGGGTCAGCAGCAGGTTGGCGCCCATACCGATGAGTTGCGGGTCCATGCCCGTACCCTGCGCCACTACTGACACCCCTAGCTGGGTCGCGAGTTGGCTGGAAACCCGTGCGGCTGAGTGCCGGGCGGTCACATGGGCGATCTCGTGACCGATCACCGCGGCCAGCTGATGCTGGTTCTCGGCCACATTGAGCAGGCCCGTAAACACCCCGATCTTGCCCCCGGGCAGGGCGAAGGCATTGGCAGCTTCATTCTCGAAGACGGCCAATTCCCAGGCATATCCTCCTTCGATGATGGGGATAAAGGCTTCAGCGACACAATTGACATAGCGGATAGTGGCCGCGTCACCGGAGACTGTCAGCTCGCTCTTCATCTGGTTGAACGCTTCCGCGCCCATCTCCGCCATCTGCGCCTCGGAAACCAGCATGACCTGTGACCGGCCGGTCGGTGACGTGGCGCAGGCGGCTAGCGCGAGCGTTGCGACGCAGGCGAGAACGCCAAGGATTCTGGGTAGTGCCATTTTGAAATTGCCCATTTTAAATAGTACTGACAAGGTAACTATTTCCACCCACAAAATCCACTACCCGTTGCCGACCTTGCATTTCTCTCTCTTCATTCGTCGGATGCAAGTGGAGAAGAAAGGCATGAGCTACAAGCTCGCGCCAGCGGCGTTAAAGAGGGGATATTTCCTGAAGGTGTAATCCAGCGGCTTGCCATCCTTTAGAACCGTTAGCGTAACCGCATCACCTTCCAGTACATATGAAGGGACTCCGGCGTTCAGGTTACTGCAGTAAGTTGCGTAGGCTACATGGCTGAGCTCTTTCCCGTTGATGGCCAGGATAGTGTCATCCACTTTCAGGCCTGTTTTCCCGGCTTCTGATCCCTGGTAAATTTTCCCCATCACAAAGGCATTGCGCTCCCGCTGATAAACGGGCACAAAGCCATAGGTCATTTCATTGGGTGCTTCAGCCTTTTTTCGGTTAAAGTAAACGGCTCCATTTTTAAGACTGTAGTTAATGGTGATCAGGCCGAATTGTGACAGGTATCGGTTACCCAGCAGCGAGTTTTCGGTATCTACCTGTATGATCGCATTTTGCATGGTGTCCATTGGCGCAGCAAAACTTGTTCGGATGGTGCTGCTGGTAATGATCTGTCTGCCCCCCGTGCCCAGGTTCGAATAACCATGCGCTTCTGCATAGCTGCTGTTTTCGCCTGTTTTCTTCAAATCCCAACGCTCCATGCCCAGGTTAATGTATCCGCTATTTCCCGTATCCAGAGTAAACTCTTCTTCCTTGCCTCCCACCAGAATGTCTTCGAGCACCACTGCACCCTGTGGTAGAGAAACGATGGCGTCCGCCCGAATGGCATCCTGTGGAATAGACAGGCGGGAGAAGTCGGAGCTTACGATCAGGCGCTTGTTCTCATAGTCGATCTGCCGGTGGTAATGCCTCATAAAGTTCCCACCGATGATGCCTCCGTTTGCATAACATTTTACCTCATCGGAAAGCGTACTAAGCGTGGAGACATTCATGTTCTCAACAACCAGATTACCCAGTTGGACACTCGTGGCAGTATAGAAATTTAATTGCTGCTCTGTGCCGATAGCGTCTTTTGCGGACATGGTAGCGCCTTTTTTAGGCATCTTCAGTTCCTGGGCTACTTCCTCCCAGTAAAGTGGACCCCCAATTCCAGACAAATTCCTGCCTGGTTTAAGATATACCTCTACTCA
>JBBQMX010000279.1:0-3954 GCA_038329375.1 Pseudomonadales bacterium
TTGCAGCTCGGACGACGAAACCCGTGGCTGCGGTTTCGTCTTGCCAAAGTTCTGAGGTCGTTCGTGGCAGATATACATCACGCTCAGGGCAACAAAGCAGCCCGCCTGCTGGGAGCTTTAAAACGGCAAACTGAAGCAGTACGCATTGGCACTGTGCACGGTGTTAAATCCTCTCATCGCGATTTCAATCGGATGAATGGCGTCATTGCGGTTAGCAGTGCTATTGCTGAGCGTCTTGAACACCGGCATACAAAACTCATCTACAACGGCACGGGCGAGCATAATCATTCCGGGCCCTCGGCCACGTCCCCGTTTTCCGGGCCCGGCCCCCATTGGGTCGCCGTCGGTCGTCTGGAGCCGGTCAAGGGCTTTGAACGGTTAATTCATGCCTGGAGTCTCGCGAGGCCAAAAGGCCACCTGACCATCATTGGTGACGGCAGCCAGTTCGCCGCTCTGGCGACATCTATTCGATCTCACGGCCTTGAAGAGCATGTAACTCTGACAGGCTACCAGGACAATGCCCGCAATTGGCTCCACCATGCCAACGTATGTGTTATCAGCTCGGACCGGGAAGCCTTTTCCTATGTCCTCATTGAGGCCCTGCAGGCTGGCTGCCCGGTGATTTCTACCCCGGTCAACGGGCCAATGGAGCTGCTCTCTCCACAAAGCCTTGCAGATAACTTTTCCCCCAAGACACTGGCTGAAATGCTGACAACTCACGCTGATCATCTTGAGAAACTGAGGGAACTTCAGGCGCCGGCTTTTCTGCGAGCAAGGACCGAGTTCACAGCAGCAAACATGGCATCATCTACCGAGGCGTTTTACCGAATGCTGATCGCTGAAAAACACGACCGGCAGGCTCCCTCATGATCGATCTGAGCCACTCCACGCCCTTTGCCTCCGGAAGCAACCGGCACTGCTTCCGGCACCCTGATGACCCTCAGCGTTGCCTGAAGGTCATCAGGCCTGAAAATATCGAAGCCCGTTTTCAGCGCCAGAGCAGACTCAAAAAGATGCTCGGCAAAGACCGGTTGGATGATAACCGACAGGAGCTAGCCGCCAACCAACAGTCAGCTATTCGTCATCTACTGGCGAGCGGGCAAGAAGCCCTGCTCTGGGCCCACCTGCCCCGATTTTATGGCACATGCCATACCACTCTGGGGCCGGCGAATGAGAGCCAGCTGATCCTGGCCGATAACGGCGAGCCCGCGCCAACCCTGGAGACCTATCTCCAGCACTATGGTTTCGATTCGCCGGTGCAGGAAGCCGTTACGCGCTTCTGCGAATGGCTCAGCAAGACTGGCATACTGACACGCAATCTACTGCCCCATAACCTGGTAATAGCGGACCGTCTTGACGAGCTGACTCTGTTCCTGGTGGATGGTTTGGGCGCTCCACCCATACCGCAGGCGCTTGCGGTATCGCCGACGTGGCGAGCACGCTACATCGGCCGGCGTATCCGGAGGTTTTATCTTCGGATTGAGTGGGAACTGAGCGGCAGGCATAAAAGCTGGGAATACTCCCAAAAGCTGTGATACTGCCCTGGTATCTTGCCGCCCGTCACTTATGGTGGTAGCTTCGCGCTCAACCTGATAACCGATAATCGTGCGCTGTCTATGGCTCTGTCAAAAGCTACTTTTCTGGAACTTGCCCTTAAACTCGCTGGCAAACTGTCGTTACGGGGAGCTCAGAGGCTTGGCCGTTTTCTGGGTAGCGTGGGATGGGTTCTTCCCAGCCGGCCGAAGACCGTCACTGAAATCAATCTGAAACTTTGCTTACCCGAACTGGACGATCAGCAGCGCCAAAGTCTGGCACGCTCCAGCCTTCGTCACACCGGACAGACGATGATGGAAATACCGCTGATCTGGGAGTGGCCGGTGGAGCGCTGTCTTGGCATGATCCAGGAAATTGACGGCGAAGAGCTTCTGGATCAGGCGCTGAAAGACGGTAAAGGGCTGATACTGCTGGCGCCGCATCTGGGCAACTGGGAACTGGCCGGACTGTATTTTTCATCGCGATACAGAATGGCTGCCTTGTATAGCCCGCCGCCGGTCAAAGAATTCGAGGATTACATGATACGGGTTCGCGGCCGCCTGGGCTCCGAGTTGGTCAAGGGCGATCGTCGTGGCCTGGTGCGTTTGGTGTCCCTGCTACGTGAAGGTGGCATAACCGGCATTCTGCCCGACCAAAGCCCCAACCGCGGCAAAGGTGCTGCCTTCGCACCTTTCTTCGGGGTTGAGGTGCGTACCATGACGCTGGTCTCCAAGCTACTGCTGAAATCAAACGCTACGGCGCTGGTCACTTTCGCCCAACGACTGAAAAACGGGGAGGGTTTCCGGTTGGTGATCCGCGAATGTGAGCCCGGCGTGAATGACCCGGACCCGGTAGTCGCCACCACCGCGCTCAACCGTTCCATCGAGCATTGTGTGCGCGAAATACCTGAACAATATCAATGGGAATACAAGCGCTTCCGACATCGGCCGGCTGGCGAACCTCAACCCTATCAGCCAGGCAGGGTATGCAAGTAACTCGGCGCAAAGAATAGGGAGAACTGCAAAAGGAAGCGCCAAAAGGAATGCCAAAAACTGTATAATCCCTGCAGCCAAACCGGCGACCATCATCCCATTTGCAGAAGCCAGGCCTGATTAATGTCCCCAGAGCGTATTGGTGTAGTGATCACCACCTACAATTCTCCTTTGTGGCTCAGTAAAGTTCTGACGGGCTATGAGAACCAGACTGAGAGAAATTTCCGGACCATCGTGGCCGATGATGGATCGACGGATGAAACCCGGGCGCTGATCGAGAATTTCAGAGCACGCGGCGACCTGGAGATTGACCACGTTTGGCATGAAGACAATGGCTTTCGCAAATGTCAGATACTCAACAAGGCTATCCAGCAGACCGACTGCGACTACCTGATTTTTACCGATGGGGACTGCATCCCGGAGCCCCACTTTATTGCAACCCACAAGCGCCTAGCCCAGCCCGGTCATTTTCTGTCCGGAGGCTACATCAAGCTCACCATGGCCGTGTCCGAAGCCATCTCGGAAGACAACATCCGTAGCGCAGACATATTTGATACCGACTGGCTGGTGGCTCATGGTCAGCCCAGGAATCATAAATTATGGAAACTGTCGCGCTCGTCACTGACCAAGACCCTACTGAATTCGATAACGCCGGCAGCGGCGAGCTGGAACGGCATGAACAGCTCAACCTGGAGCAAAGACCTGCTGGCCGTAAACGGTTTCAATGAAGACATGCAATACGGAGGGCTTGACCGGGAACTGGGTGAGCGGCTCTGGAACTACGGCCACAAGTCGGTTCAGATGCGCTACAGCACTGTGTGTCTGCACCTTGATCATGCTCGCGGCTACTCAAAGCCGGAAATCTGGGCGAAGAACCGTGCCATCAGAAAAGCCGTCAAAACGGATAAAACCCACTGGGCTGTTAACGGTATCGTCAAAAACACCACCGTACCGTCCGCCTGAGCAACCTATCGGGCCGCCAAAGGGACTAACAACGTGAGAACCCTGGTTATCATTCACAGCCTCAAGATGGGCGGCATGGAGCGCGTTGCAGTCAACCTCGCGGACGCCTTTGCCGGAGAGGGCCACGAAAGTCACCTGCTGTCCTGCAAAGCCAAACCCAACGACCTGAAACCCAGCCATTTGGCCGTCAGGCTTCATCATTACGATCAGGTTCAGGCACTGTTCAAATCGGTTGTTGGTATACCGGTTTTTCTGCTATCACGACTGTTGCTCGGCGCGCTGATCCGGCGCTCTCATTTTATATGGGTAGGTTGGCTTAGCGGCTGGTTGCTCAAGCGCCACATCCGTTCGCTGGAAGAGCGTTACGGTCGTTTTGACCGCATCGTGTTCCGGGGCTTGGGAACGTTTAAATACTTCTGGTCCTTCCGGGACGAACGTAATGTGTACGTGCTTGAAAATGTCATCC
>JBBQMX010000280.1:0-3952 GCA_038329375.1 Pseudomonadales bacterium
AGCAGAAAGTTGTGCATGGAGTATTCGAACGGAACACCGAACTTGAAGCCTTTCCAGTCCTTCGGGTCACGCTTGTCCTTGTGATCAATGTGCAGGACGATCGCCTGACCGTTGATGTTCTCAACCGCGGGCATGATGAAAGGCTCCGGCACCGATCCGGCGCCCATGGACATCGCCAGTGGCATCGGGGTCAGCATGTGGGCGGCATCGTATTCACCGGCCAGTGACTTGTCCCTCGCGACCGCCCAGCCAGCGGTTTTGATCACGTCTACATCGAGGCCGTAGCGCTCATAAAAGCCCAGCGGGTGCGCCATAATGATTGGGGTGGCACAGGTAATCGGCACAAAACCGACCTTGAGTTTGGTTTTTTCAAGTTTGCCAAGCGATTCCTTGACCGCGGCCTTTGCCTTATCCAGCGGGAAGAAACTGCCGATCATCGCAGCGGCGGTGCCGCCACCCACTATTTTCATAAAACTGCGACGACTGTGGTCGTTCTGGCCGAACACCGAACGCACCACTGCGTTTTCGATGGCCCGGTCCAGCATGGCGTCGCTATCCAGCGGTGATGGGTCGGAAACAGCTTCCGCCAGGGCCTGGGGACGCGGCGAAAACTCGACCTCTTCGTTTTGGCTGCGCGGCTGGCAGGTACCACAGCTGCAATGTTTCGAATGAATAAGCGTCTTGTCCCCGTCAAACGGGTTTCCGAGACTTTTAATCGACATAGCGCGTTCTCCCTCAAATTGATCACGTGTGCACCGACGCATGCACTGAACAGGTGCGGTAGAGAGGAGTATTTTTCTATCCCGCTTCCGGCCTGGTTCACTCCCTGTGTCTATCGCAGGGTTCGTGCCATCTCTGAAGATTAATTTTTCCCTTTACCTTTCAATTAGTTGGTTTTCAGGAACGAATAACGGTGACAACGAAGATTCGTAATTAACGAAATTTCGTGACTTAAAACACGATATTTCATAGTTGGCACGAGGATTGATACTGAATAAGGAAACCTTCAAAAGCTGACGGCAAATGCGATGACACAGGCACTGGCAACCACGAATGCACCTGCTGACACCTGGTGGACCCATCACCTCCCCGAAGCCGCCATGCTGGTGGATGCCAGCAGTGACCAGATTCTCGAGGCAAACGCAGCCATGGCGCGCCTGCTTGGTATCAGCCGTGTGGAATTATGCGACACCCCGTGCACTCATGTTTTCCGGGACCAACGGGCGCGACTTATTGCTTTTACAGAGGAGACGCTGTTCCGGGGCCAGGCCTGGAGTCGCGACCTGACCGTCACTCATCGCGAAGGACGCCTGATTGAGCTTGAAGTGTCCGCTTCCCGGGCAGGTGAGCCAGAGTCTCACGTTGTGTTGCTGCTATTGCGGGACCGCCAATGGTTGCGCAGTTTACGGGAGCGCCATGAAGCCAATCACTACCACCGGGGTGGTTTGCTGGAATGGCGTCGGGTGGAAGAACTGTTCCGGGATATGGAGCGGGAAAACCAACTCATCCTCCACGCTGTCGGTGAAGGCATTTACGGGGTCGATGCAGAGGGCCGAACCACCTTCGTTAACCCGGCAGCAGAACGCATGATGGGCTGGCGAAGTGACGAGTTGATGGGCCGCGTTATCCATCGGGTGGTGCATCATTCCCATGAGGACGGCTCCCTGTTTCCCCTGAAAGAGTGCCCCATTTATGCGGCATTTCGCGATGGCAGCATCAAACGCGTCGGGGAAGACTGGTTCTGGCGCAAGGACGGCACCGGCTTTGCGGTCGAATACACTAGCACTCCCATTATGGATAACGGCCATCCCGTCGGAGCGGTAGTGGTATTCAAAGACATCTCGGAACGCGTTGAAGCTCAGCAGGAACTGCATTCGGCCCTGGCCGAGGTTGAAAACCTCAAGCACCGGCTGGAAATGGAAAATGCCTACCTGCAGGAGGAGCTGAGTGCTGAATATCATTTTCACGAAATTGTCGGCCAGAGCGACGCCCTCAAAAGCATCGTACGCAGGATAGGACTGGTCGCACCCACCGATGCCAATGTGTTGATCACCGGGGAATCCGGCACCGGAAAGGAGCTGATCGCCCGCGCCATTCATCAGGCCAGTGACCGGCGCGATCGGCCGTTAATCCGGGTCAACTGTGCCGCCATCCCGAAGGATCTGTTCGAGAGCGAGTTCTTCGGGCACGTGAAGGGAGCCTTTACCGGAGCTGTGACCGACCGCATGGGCCGGTTTGAACGTGCCGATGGCGGCACACTTTTTCTGGACGAAGTCGGCGAAATTCCGCTGGAGCTCCAGGGTAAACTGCTGCGGGTGTTGCAGGACCAACAGTTTGAACGAGTGGGAGAAAACCGGACCCGGGCCGTCAATGTCAGGGTCATCGCAGCGACTAATCGTGATCTGAAAACAGCAGTCCGGGAAAAACAATTCCGGGAGGATCTTTACTTCCGCCTCAACGTATTCCCGATTGAATCCGTGCCGTTGCGTCGACGGGTGGAGGATATCCCGTTACTGGCCCAGCAGTTCCTCAATCGCGCCTGCCAGCGCTTCAACCGTCCGCAACTGCCACTCAGAATCAGTGATGTTGAGGCCCTGCAAAAGTACCACTGGCCGGGCAATGTGCGGGAACTGGAGAACGTGATCGAGCGCCAGGTGATCACCGCAGACCGGCATCTGGATTTTGACCTGGCCAGCCAGGAGCTTCCTTCAGCACCGCAAATAACGAGCACACCCGCCCGTCATCATGCAACCGACGTGATGACACAACAGGAGCTTGATGAGTTGGAACGCGAAAATCTCATCAAAGCCCTGGAAATGACCAATGGCAGGGTTTTCGGGGCAGATGGCGCCGCTGCCATGCTGGCCTTGAAGCCCACCACCCTGGCCTCACGGCTTAAAAAGCTGAAGCTCGAGCCACGAACATTCAGAAGCGGGGAGCCCAGAGTTGAGGCTAAACCTGGTGAGAATTGAGCACGCCCTCAAGGTCAGACACATCCACCATCGGGTCATCCAGGTCTAGCAGCACCTCTGACCGCGCAATGGTCCAGGCACGACCGGTAATCTCGCTGCTCATGCCGCGATAGCTCCCTACCTCAGCGGAGCCCAGCACGGTGCCGGTAAACATGCTGCCACGAGGTGAGATGGTTTCCAGCCACTGCCCGTCCCGGATTTCGCCCCGGTGATACATCAGCGCCAGTCGGGCAGAAGTACCCGTACCGGTAGGGCTCCGGCAGATGACGCCCGGATGGACATAGGTGGCCGAGCGAGATCGAAAGCCATCACTTCCTATGCGCTCAACCGGACCCATCAGGTGGGCAAAAGGCAGCGGGCCAACATGACCCAGCTCCGGGTGCTCCTGAGTCACTGCCGGGCGGGCAGCCTCAACAAAGGCCCGACCAAAAGCTGCCATTGCCGGCATTTCATCTGACACCAGGCCGAACCCAAGGGCACTGGCATCCACCATGGCAAAGTAGGCACCACTCCAGACCAGATCAAAGGTTACCTGCCCGAACCCTGGCACATGAGCGACCAGATCCTGGGCCGAGACAAACGCCGGTTCACTGCGGGTGGTAATGGATTCTACCCGGCCATTGCGATTCTGTGCGGTGATATAGGCGAGACCAGCCGGAGATTCCAGCACCAGCAACTGTTCGCCCTCTTCCATCGGGACAATGCCGTTTTCAAGAATGGCAGTGGCTGTGCAGATGGTGTTGGAACCGGAATACAAGGGGTAACCCATGGCTTCCATGATGATGTAACCGGCCTGGGCTTTCGGATTATCCGGCGGCACGATCAGGTCGATAGACATGAACGGATCACCGTAGGGTTCGTTCAGGAGCCAACGGCGAAACCCGTCGCCAACCTTCTGGATATAGCGCATCTGCTCAAGCACCGAGCCTCCCGGCAGGTGGCCGACCCCCCGGGTTACGATACGACTGACGTCGCCGCCC
>JBBQMX010000281.1:0-3944 GCA_038329375.1 Pseudomonadales bacterium
CCGTACGAAGCTTACCGCCATTTTGATGATGTCGCCCGGGATGCACTAGCCCGCAAGCTCGCTGAATTTGACGACCACGGCGTCGATGACCTGGCATTGTTGTTCGATGACATGAGCGGTGAAACCCCAGAACTGGCGGACCGCCAGGCTGAAATCATCCATTGGGCGCAGGCAAGAACGGGGGCGAGCCGGGTGCTGACCTGTCCCAGCTATTACTCCGACGATCCGGTACTTGATCGTGTCTTCGGGACACGGCCTGAGGGCTATTTGGAGCGGTTGGGAACGCTGTTGGACCCGGCCATTGAGGTGTTCTGGACCGGTGAAGAGGTGTGTTCGAGGGAAATATCGGCCGGTCATCTGGAGCGGGTGACCCGCCAGCTGGGACGCAAGCCTTTTCTATGGGATAACTACCCGGTCAACGATGGCGAACGGATGTCCCGGTTCCTGCATCTACGTGGATTTACCGGCCGTCCGGCTGGGCTTGCCAGCCACCTGGCGGGGCATGGCATTAACCCGGCCCTTCAGCCCACTCTGACTTGCATCCCGGCACTCACACTGGCCGAGAGTTATCAGGCCGGTTTGGGCTATGAGTATGGTCAGGCCTTTCAACGGGCGGCTCAACAAGTCCTCGGTAAGGCGTTGGGCGATGATGTCTGTGCCGATCTGCTGACCTTCCAGGATGCCGGTCTCGATCGCATCGGCGCGACCCGGAAAAACGCGCTTCTGGCGCGTTATGGTCAGTACACTCACCCCGGAGCCGACGAGATTGTACGTTGGTTGAAGGGCGATTACGGCATTACCGACGAGTTGGTTCAGACTCAGTAGTGATTGGTTCAGCATTGGCAGCTACACTTGTGCGTTAGCTCAACAACATCAGGAGTTTGGCCAGTGTCCCCTATCCGAACCGTCGCGCTGACGTCTGTGGCGATGATTGCCTTCGCCGGAAACTCACTGCTGTGCCGTGTGGCGCTTCGGGAGACCGACATCGATGCAGCCAGCTTTACCAGCATCCGGCTGGTTTCCGGTGCATTCACGTTGTGGCTGTTGGTGCAGCTTCGCAACGAAAACGCGGTGGGGCGGGGTAGCTGGGGGTCAGCGCTGGCTCTGTTCACCTATGCGGCGGCATTCTCATTTGCCTATCTCGGGTTGTCAGCCGCCATGGGGGCGTTACTGTTGTTCGGCGCCGTCCAGGCCACCATGATCAGTCATGGGCTGGTCATGGGTGAACGCATGAGACGGCTGCAGTGGGTGGGGCTCGTGCTGGCGTTTGCTGGTCTGATCGGATTGCTGCTGCCGGGCCTGACTGCGCCGCCGCTGCTCAGTTCGGCTTTGATGCTGAGCGCGGGTGTTGCCTGGGGCGTGTATTCCCTGCGTGGCAAGGGCGCCGGTGACCCGACCCGGGTGACGGCGGGAAACTTTGCCCGTGCGGTGCCGTTTACCCTGGTGTTAAGTGTGTTGATGGCTGGCAACGTCAATCTGGATGCCTCAGGCACGGGGTACGCCATCGCCTCCGGTGCCCTTGCCTCGGGCATGGGTTACGCGGTCTGGTATATGGCATTGCCGCTGCTCAAACCCACCTCTGCTGCGACTATCCAGTTGAGTGTTCCGGTTCTGGCGGCGGTCGGCGGTGTGCTGCTGTTGAGCGAGCCATTAAGCTGGCGGCTGGTGATTGCCGGGGTGGCGATTCTAGGCGGGATCGCACTGGTGATTTACGAGAAGCAGCGCACGGCATGATACTCAGTGCTCGAGGCCACAGGATTTCGCGCGCGCATTTTTGAACTGTTTGCTGAGGCTTTCAAACTGGCGGTCGGTGTCCATGTATTCGGTGGGTAATGGTCTCAGAATATAAACTGTGTCGCCAAGTGCCAGCTCGCTTTCGGATAGTGGTGTGGCGGTATCGTCTTTCATTACCGGGCTGATGACCCGCACCTCAAGGTCTGGCGCCCTTGCCAGCAAAACCGCTACGGTACCCAGTAATTGCTCGCTATGAAAGGTGCCGTTGATGTGCAACACCTGATGTCCGGGGTAACGTTTCGGCGTAGCCAGAATGCTGGCGGCCAGGGTGTTATCCAGCAACAACTGAGCCTGGTACTGGTTTTCCATCCGGTCACTGTGGTCTGATCCGTGGGCCATGGCCTGCATAAATTTCGCCCGGTATGCGGGCACTTCCAGAAAGGGCTGATCCGGTAACTGCGACCGCGTGGCGGTATCCAGGGTGTCAAGATAACCGGCCCCGGCTCGCCCGACACACCGCGCGACCTCAACCGAAACATTGGCCGCCACCACCGGTAATGCCTGGGTTTTGGCGTACTCCACCAGGGGGCGGTAGGAGGCCCGGTAATTAGGCCAGGCTTCGGCGTCATCAATCAGTTCCGCCTCGCCGAGCTCACCGGACAGGTAGCGGTTCAGGGTTGCCTGGTGCTTCACTGAAAACTGCTCCATGGACAATATTTGCCTGGGCTGTTGTTGGTACAGTGCCACTTGCAGTTGTGATTGCAGCAGATGGGCACCCTGATGACCATGGTATTCGCCGACGAACACTACGTCAGCGTCTTCCAGGCTTTTCACCAGTTCTGGCAGCGAGATGGTTTTGGTAGTAGCCGCATCCACCAAACGGCTGTCATACACCGTGGCAAGCCTGACCGGAGGCTGCCCCAAAGGCAGGTTCTCACCTGTCATGACGCAGCCCGCAAGTATTCCCCATCCGGCCATTGATAGCAGTTTCAGAGGGCGTTTCATGTTATTCCATACGCTACCCTACTGCGGACAGCTAAATCGGTGCGGTTTGGGGTCAATCGTGCGGGATAGTAAAGGCATCACGATGGAACTCCGCTGCGTCTTCAACCTCACTGAGGCCATAGCTGCATGGCTCGGGCGGCTCGGCGCCAACCAGCACCTCCAGTACCGACCTGACCCCATGAGCCAGTGACTCAAGGTTGTAACCACCCTCCAGAATAAACGCCAGGCGGCCCTGACAATGCTGTTTGGCCAGGCGTTGGAGAATGCTTGTCATGATGGCAAAGCCCTCGTAGGACACGTTCATGGACAGGTCGTTCCAGTGCGGATCAAAGCCTGCGGACACCAGAATAAGATCCGGTTTGAACCACTCCGCCGCTGGCGCCACAATCTCTTCAAATGCCTTGATATAGGCCTGGTCGCCGGAGCCTCCCGGAATGGGCACGTTAACAGTGGTGCCTTCCCCAAGCCCGGCGCCGACCTCGTCCAGCTTGCCGGAACCCGGGTAGAACGGGGACCCTCTGTGAATATCGAAAAACAGTACATCGGGATCAGCCCAGAAAATATCCTGGGTACCGTTACCATGGTGAACATCCCAGTCGACGATCATGACCCGTTCGCAACCCAGTTCGGCCTGGGCATGGGCAGCGGCAACGGCAATGTTGTTGATCAGGCAGAACCCTCTGGCGCGAACCGGTTCGGCATGGTGACCCGGCGGACGGACCAGTGCGAATGCACTTTCTGCCCGGCCGCTGACCACCGCCTCAACCGCCGCTATGGCCGTGCCTGCAGCCACTTCCGCCGCCTCCACGCTGCCGGGAGATACCGCTGTGGTATCAACATCAAGCCAGGCATTCTTGCCGCGAAGTTTGTAAATATCCTCCAGGTAGGAGTTAGTGTGAACGCGGGCGAGCTGTTCTCGGGTAGCCGTTGCACCGGATTCAAAAATCAGACCTTCTATGGGGTCACTATCCAACAAGTCCTTGATGGCCGTGAGTCTTCCCGGATGCTCTGGATACTTCCAGGGCACACCGAGACCTGACAGCAGTTTCCGGACCCGTTTGTCCATACGCCCCGGCAGGAAGGGTACTTCAACATCCGGCTCATGGGCCAGAACCCGTTCATCGTAAAAGGCGATGACTTTGTGCTTATTCGTCATTGACACTATTCCTCGTCGTGCTGGTTTCCTCAGGATAGCCCAAAAAGAG
>JBBQMX010000282.1:0-3943 GCA_038329375.1 Pseudomonadales bacterium
CTTCAAAAGGTGATATTGCCGTTGGATGATTATGAGTTTCCACTTTCATCAGAATGTGGATTTCCTCAGAGTTATAGCCATACACCCCGGACTCAGGATCCGGAAAGAATCGTCCTCCTACAGTACCCGCAATCACCGACGCGTTATCTTTATAAGCAGAAAGCACACCTTCGCTATTCAACTCAAAGGTGTTGCGAATCATTGCAAACAGGGATTTCTCCTGGCCTTCTCCGTCGATGTCCCAGGAGGCGTTAAATATCTTGTGGCGGCAGTGTTCCGAGTTCGCCTGGGCGAACATCATCAGCTCAACATCGGTTGGATCCCGGTCGAGGTTGTTGAAAGATTCAACCAGGTAGTCAATTTCATCATCCGCCAACGCCAGCCCCAAACGGTCATTGGCTTCTGTCAAAGCAGTTCTGCCCCCTGACAAAACCGGAACCCGGTTCACCGGGCGGGGTTCGTCCTTTCGAAAAAGCAGCTCTGCACCCCCCATTTCGTGGAATACCGTCTCGGTCATCCGGTCGTGTAAAATGCCGGCGATCTGTTTGCGTTCATCGAGGCTCAGCTTTTTATCTGCATGGATGTAGTAAGCAGTACCACGTTCGATACGTAAAATCTGACGCAAACCACAGTTGCGGGCAATATCGGTAGCTTTGCTTGACCAGGGCGAAAGCGTGCCAGGGCGAGGCACAACCAGAAACAGCACACCGTCAGTCGCTTCGACCTCAACACTTGGACCGTAGGTCAGCAGGCGGTCCAGAACGAGTTGATCACTGTCGCTCAGATCAAAGTCAAGATCGGCAAAGTGCATGAACTCGGCGTAGAGATGGCTTACCCGAGGCACAATAGAGCGCACTTGATTTATGAGCTTTTCGGAGCGAAATGGCGAGAGTGCGGGGGCGCCGCGGAGTTCCAGCATGGTAAAAACCTGTGTCACGCGAATCGGGGTACATGGGTGTGATCCGTCGTCCTATACCAATCTGGCATATTGCCTTCAGAAACGACACCCGGCTGTCTGAACGGGCGCAATAATACTGGAAACCAGGCTCGGGATACAGCCATGTTAGCCTCGGTGCAACCGACATTCCGTACCTCGGAGCTGATTGGATAACATACAATTAACAGTGTTTTGCATATTAAATGCACAGTTTCGTTGACCAGCTCTCGATATCTGGGAGATCATTTGACGTCAGGAGTGTTTTTAGCCGCCCTTGTTGCACGGACAGCAAATCAACGTAATTCGCCGGCCATGTCTGCCGCGGAGCTCCCGATACCAGTGATCGGACGACACAACGTTGCGTACACATTCGGATTCGATGTACGGGAGACTATGGATTTGGTAAGACAAACCGTTTCGACTTTCTGTTCCAGTTTGCTGGCTAATATCCGCTCGCCTTTATTAGCGAGCCTTGCGGTTATAACAGCCGGGTGCTCACAGCCCACCACCCTGGAAGAAATTCGCTCGGAAGGCGTTTTACACGTCATCACACGTCAGGCGCCATCCATTTATTATGAAGGGCGAGACGGCCCTACAGGTTTCGAGTACGAGCTGGTGAAGCGCTTCGCGGATGAGCTCGGCGTAGAACTGCGTATCCGGGTTGTAGAGGGCAACGGAGAGATTCTTTCCGTGCTGGACCGCAACTATGCCCACATAGGGCTCGCGGGGTTGACCGTGACCCCTGAACGGGAAGCCAGCTATCACACTTTGCCTACCACCCTGGATACCCGATCCGTCATCATTTATAACCGGGATGCGCCACGGCCGGAAACAGCAGAGGACCTGGCAGGGTCAACCGTTCATGTGCTGACCGACAGTAATCACATCCGCCACCTGGAAACTCATGCTGAGCAGATTCCGGAACTGACTTGGCAGGCTCACACAGATCTCGATACTGCAGGTTTGTTGGAGCGTGTTGAATCCGGTGAGTTTCCCCTGGCGGTCGTCGATGCCAATGAGCTGGCGCTGAACCACGTCTTCTTCCCGGATATCAAGCAAAGCTTCAGCCTTAATGAGCCAGAGAAACTCGCCTGGTTGTTCCCGGTGGAACAGGACAACACGCTTGTGGATGCAGCTCGGAGTTTTTTTACAAGCATTGAGCAAGATGGCCGCCTGGCGCAAATTAAAGAGCGTTTCTACGGCCATCTGGACCGCCTGAATTATGTCGGTGCGCGAACCTTCGTACATCATGTGCGCAATCGGTTGCCCCGCTACGAATCATTATTCCAGGATTACGCGGCAGAACACAGCATTGACTGGAGACTGCTAGCCGCAATCGGCTACCAGGAGTCGCACTGGAGACCCAACGCGGTGTCTCCTACTGGTGTTCGGGGCCTGATGATGCTGACCCGCAGAACAGCTGAGTATATCGGGATCGACAACCGGCTCGATCCTGAAAAGAGTATCCAGGGCGGTGCCCGCTATTTGATGATGGTGCACGCGCAAATTCCTGACGACGTCCCTGAGCCCGACCGCACCTGGTTCGCCCTTGCTTCCTATAACGTTGGCTATGGGCACCTGGAGGATGCTCGCAAGCTTACTGAAGGTGCCGGCAAAAACCCGCACCGGTGGATGGATGTGAAAGAATTCCTGCCCCTGCTAGCGCAAAAAGAATGGTACTCCAAAACCAAATATGGCTACGCTCGGGGCCACGAGCCCGTCACTTACGTGCAAAATATTCGACGTTATTATGACGTACTGGCCTGGATGAAAGACCCGGCAGCCCCGACTGACCAGATCGCCCAGCAAGATCTGTTTGATCTGGCACCGGAGAGTATAACTGAGAGCCGCGAAGACGACTCCGCACCGACTTTACCAACGGCACTTGGTGTGGCGCCGCCAACGCTTTAACCTTTCACCGCCCGCCACACACACGCTCACTGATCCAGTGCGCCCGTCACCTCAAGCGCCTGTTCTATCTGATCACCGGAATATCCTCGCTGGCCGAGGAATCGAGCCTGCCGTGCCTTCTCCGTCCAATCGTCATTAATACAACCAAGCCCGAATTTTTTCTGCCTCGCCCTGACAGCAAGTGCGACCCAATCAGCCTCTGTCGTGCAACTCAGGCACTCCGGCCAAAGCTTGACACCCCGCTGTTGCAGTTCACTGCGAATTCGAACCGGCCCATAGCCCAGATCTCGGCGCTGTCGGCTATATACATCCGCAAACCGCTCATCGCTGAGCCAACCCTCGCGCTCGTAGTCGTCAAGAACCCGATCAATGACCGATCCCGGAGTCTGACGCTGTAGCAGTTTCAGGGCTAACTCCTGACGGCTGTGTTCGCGTCGTGCCAATAATCTCAATGCGGATGCCCGAGCCTTCTGCTCCGGATCATCCTGATTTTTATCAATTGCCATCCTGCCTCTTTCCGCCCTCGCAAACAAAGCGCTAGACTAACGCCAGATTGATTAACCAGATGACTACGTACTCGGCTTCCGGCACCACCGGGACGCCCGATTTGTTGTGTTTCGGCGGCTATTTTGCCGGACACAGTAAGCTGACTTCAACATTGAAGGATAACTCCATGGCCGCATTCATCCAGAAATTTTTCAAAGGACGCAAGACACCAGAGAAGCCAACCCAAGCAGAAAAGGCCCCAGAGGCGCCGAGCCAGGAGCCGATGCTTGAACAACAAAAGGTACTTGCAAATAACCCCAGCGATGAAAATCTGGAGCAGCTTGCACTGGAGGGCAAAACCGCCGATCTGCGCTTGCAGGCCGCAACCATGCTGACTGACCAGGAAACCCTTCAGCGGCTTCAGAAATCGGCTCGCGGAAGAGATAAGGGTGTCTATCAGGTCGTACGCCAGAAACTTCAGGAGCTACGCGAGGCCGAAGCCGAACAACAGCGCCTGGCATATTCTATTCAGGACCTCATCAAACAGGCCGAGGAGCATGCCAGTACCGACAACACCCAACTCTACGAAGCGCGCTTTGAACATCTGCT
>JBBQMX010000283.1:0-3926 GCA_038329375.1 Pseudomonadales bacterium
CTCGGCGAATTTCCTGGGGCAGATGCTGAGTGATGAGGTGGGCACCGCATTTTTCCTGTAAGCCGAAGTCCTCGGGGTGTTGCTGTTCGGGCGTGACAGGGTGCCTAAAGGCGTGCACTTACTGGCTGCGATCATGGTGGCTGTCGGCACGTTTATTTCCTCGTTCTGGATTCTGTCTGCCAATAGCTGGCTGCATACGCCTGCGGGCGTGGAACTTCGGGACGGGATTTTCCACGTGGTGTCCTGGACCGAAGCCATTTTCAATCCGTCCTTCCCCTATCGTTTTGCTCATATGGGCCTGGCTTCCTTTCTAACCGGCGCCTTTGTAGTGGCCGGTGTAAGTGCGTGGTATCTGTTACTGGGCCGTGAGGTTGAAGCCAACCGGAAAGCGCTGTCTATCTGCCTCTGGCTGCTGCTTATTATCGCGCCCGCTCAAGCCGTGCTTGGGGACTTCCATGGTCTTAACACGCTGGAGCACCAGCCCATGAAGGTCGCCGCGATGGAGGGTAATTGGGAAACCAGCATCCGGGTGCCTTTATTATTGTTCGCTATTCCGGATAACGACACCCAGTCCAATCATTTTGCAGTAGGTATACCCGGCCTCGCGAGCCTGATCCTCACTCATGATATCAATGGAGAAGTACCGGGTTTAAATGAGGTAGCAAAGGATAAGCAACCGCCGGTCGCGATAGTGTTCTGGGCATTCCGAATCATGGTTGGCCTTGGCCTTTTGATGATCGCCGTTGCCGTGACCGGACTGGTGCTGAGGTTAAAAGGGCGACTCTGGGAAACACGCTGGTTTCTGCAGGGGCTCCGGTTTATGAGCATTACTCCGTTTTTTGCGGTGCTTGCCGGCTGGGTAGTCACCGAGAGTGGTCGTGCGCCCTGGCTGGTCTACGGAATGATGACCCATGCAGAGGGCCTGACCCCTTCACTCACGGGTGGGATGGCGCTGTTCAGCCTGATCGGATATGTGGTGGTTTATGCCCTGGTTTTCAGTGCGGGCATTTATTACCTGTTGCGGGTGCTATATGTCGGCCTTGAAGATCAATCAGTCGAGGAAGAATATGACAGTGACCGGCCCATGCGACCGTTGTCAGCCACCCATGTTCCCTTCGAATACAACAAGCCGGGGATGAAGATAGGCAAGTTCGGCACGCCAACCAATCAGGGAGGATCGTAAAATGGGAGTATCTGAACTCATATTGATCTGGGCATTCATTATCGGCTTTGGCGTCATAATGTATGTTTTGATGGACGGTTTTGATCTCGGCCTTGGCATCCTGTTCCCGTTTGCACCGGACGATACCGCCAGGGACGTGATGATGAACTCTGTGGCCCCGGTCTGGGACGGCAACGAGACCTGGCTTGTGCTCGGTGGTGCTGGTCTGCTGGCGGCCTTTCCGCTGGTATATTCCATCGTACTGCCAGCGCTGTATATCGGGGTCTTCCTGATGCTGGCCGGGCTGATTTTCCGGGGCGTGGCGTTTGAATTTCGCTTCAAGGCGAATACATCGCGATATCTTTGGGACTGGGCGTTCGCGGGTGGCTCAACTGTTGCTGCATTCGCCCAGGGTGCCGTGGTCGGCGCTTATATTCAGGGTTTTGAGACCGCTAACCGCGTATACGTAGGTGGTGCTCTCGACTGGCTGACTCCGTTCACCGTATTGACCGGTTTTGGCCTGATGGCAGGCTACGCCCTGTTGGGTGCGACCTGGCTGATCATGAAGTCCGAGGGCTATATCCAGGATTGGGCCTACCGTATCACCCTGCCCTTGTTAGCTGCCGTGCTTCTGGTGTTCGTCCTGGTAAGTATCTGGACGCCGTTTATCGATGACATGGTTCGGGACCGCTGGTTCTCTGCCATTAAGTTCATCTGGATCCTACCGGCCCTGGCCCTGGCCTGTGCCTTTCAAATATTTCGTTCAGTGCGTAAACGCTATGAAGGTATGCCTTTCGTGGCCACGATGGGCCTGTTTATTTTTACCTACCTTGGTTTACTGGTAAGCCGCTGGCCCTATGTTGTGCCGCCTGAATACACCATCTGGGACGCCGCGTCGGCTTATGATTCGCAGCTGTTCCTGCTGATTGGCCTGATATTTGTGATCCCTGTGGTGCTGGGATACACCGCCTGGACTTACTGGGTGTTCCGGGGCAAAGTCCGGGCGGGCGAGGGTTACCACTGAGTGGCTGAAACCACCCATGAAGAATCACCACTCACGGCTGCGCGCTGGCTCAGGTCGCAGGCTGCGGGTAGCCGGAAGCTGGTCACCCGCACCATCGCAGCGGGGGTAATGACCGGGCTGTTTACGATCCTGCAGATGGGGCTGTTGGCGTGGATTATTCACGCCACCGTAATTCTCGACGAGACCGCAGTCTCTTTACTGCCGTTTTTCGCCAGCCTGGTGTTTGCGATAACGGGTCGCGCCATTGCCCAGGGTTTTCAGGCTCAATCCGCCGCGCGCTGCAGTCACGTAATCCGTCAGAATGTCCGCGCCGGGCTGTTAGCGCGCTGGCAGGCGCTCGGTCCTGTCCGGTTGCTGGACACTTCTGCTGGCACCCTGGCACGGGAATGGGTTGAACATGTTGAGGCGCTGCACGGGTATTTTGCGCGATTTATGCCACAGCAGGTTCTGTGTATCGCGGTGCCCCTGATGATGGTTGTTGTGGTGGCCTGGCTTGACTGGCTTGCGGCGATATTCCTGATTATTTCTGCCCCGCTGATTCCGCTGTTTATGGCGTTGGTCGGTATGGGGGCGGAGAAACTGAACCAGGACCACTTCGAGTTGATCGGACGCTTGTCCGGCCAGTTTCTGGATCGGATCCGGGGCCTCACAACCCTGCAACTGTTCGATCAGACCCGGGCGGCAGCTGACACCATCCACGCCCGCTCTCATCAATACCGCCGGGTGACAATGAAAATGCTTAAAGTGGCATTTCTCTCATCCGCCGTACTTGAATTTTTCTCCTCTGTGGCCATCGCGGTCATTGCGATGTACATCGGTTTTGGACTGTTGGGGTATCTGTCTTTTGGCCCCGCACCCGAGTTAACGCTGTTCTCCGGCCTTTTCATTCTGCTGCTGGCCCCTGAATTTTTCCAACCTCTGCGTTTGCTGTCCCAGCACTATCACGACCGTGCGTCGGCCCTAGGGGCCTCAGAGGAAATTCTTAAGCGGCTGAACTCCGGCCCGGAATCTTTTGAGACTCAGGAAGTGCGTTCTGCGGAACCAGCCACAGCAGCTCCCGCCGGAACCGATGAAAAGATCGTCCTACACTCAGCCAGCGTTGCTTTTCCGAACGGTCGGGTTGGTCTCGACGCTATCAGCCTGGCTATAAACCGGGGTGAATCGATTGCTCTGACGGGGCCATCGGGAGGCGGAAAGTCTACGCTCTTGCACCTGCTGGCCGGTTTTATCAGGCCCAGCGAGGGCCTCGTCCGTGTGTTTGGCCGGTCTGCCGGTGAGCGCAGTCTGGGGTGGCTGGGACAAACCGCGTTTATGGTTCAGGGCAGCTGGGCTGACAATCTGAGAGTAACCTGTCCGGATGCCACGGACCGGGCAATGGAGTCAGCACTTACCAGTGCCGGGCTTGGTGAACTACTAATGAGCCGGACGCAGGGCATTGATAGCCAAATTTCGGAAGCTGGAGGGGGGCTTTCCGGCGGCCAGGCCCGGCGGCTCGGGCTGGCGCGCCTGTTTCTTGCAGATGTCGATCTGGTACTTCTTGATGAGCCCACCGCTGCCCTCGATGCCGACTCCGAGCGTTTTGTCCTTGCATCCCTGCAGAGCCTCAGCGCCCAGGGCAAGACCCTGGTGTTCGCTACCCATCACCCATCCCTGTTAGGCCTGGCCAGCCGGGTTATCCGCATCGATGGAGGGCGTATTCATGATTCGTGAGCTGCTGCCCTGGTTAAGGCTGATTGGCCA
>JBBQMX010000284.1:0-3900 GCA_038329375.1 Pseudomonadales bacterium
GATAACAACCAAAGCTCTTCGCGTGTTCGCTTCATTGCTGAATCAACCAATATGGGCCCCTGGACTGCCGGTGCAGCCCTCGAAACTGAATTCCGCCTGAACAACAGCTTCACTATTGATCAGACTGAAGAATACAAAAACGACGAAACCGGCGCGTTCCGTCATCGCCGAGTTGAAGTGTACTTTGAGAACGAAGACGTTGGTAAATTCTGGCTGGGCCAAGGCTGGACAGCTACTGAAGGCGTTTCCGAAACAGACCTGTCTGGCACTTCGTTGGTAGGCTATTCCGACCCGAATACGTACAGCGGCGGTATACTGTTCCGCGATGAAGATACCGGTGTGCTTAGCGACACCAGTCTGTCAAATGTAGCAGACAATCTGGATGGCTTCGGCCGTAACAACCGTCTGCGTTACGACACTCCTGTAGTTAACGGCTTTCAGCTTCGTACCTCGCTGGTCCAGTCCCGTGGTACTGACTTTGCTGTGTTCTACACCGGCAATCTTGACCGTCTGAAAGTTGCAGCTTCAGTTGGCTACGGAAATACCAGTGAGCTGAGTGCCACACCCACTTATGATGACCAGATTTCAGGCTCAGTATCTGTTCTGGATACGTCTGGATTCAACGCGACCCTGGCACTTGGCCAGGCGACTGCAGTTGATAGCACCAAGGAAGATGCAAGCTTTACGTACGTGAAACTCGGTTACCAGGCTTCATTGATCAGTGCAGGAAAATCAGCATTCTCCGTTGATTACCAGCAAACCAAAGATAAGCAGCTGAATGATGATACCGTTGACATCATTGGTGCTCAATTTGTGCAGCAAATTGATACCATAGGGACTGAAGCGTATGCAGCACTGCGTTCCATTTCACTGGATCGCACGGGTGTTAATTACGAAGACAACCTGGTGGCCATGATTGGTGCGCGCGTCAAGTTCTAAGCGTTCTGAAAAGTAGGGTCTTGTAATACTTTCAAGGGGCCATTTGGCCCCTTTTTTATGATTTAAAGTTGCCATTCCCGCCCGAACCAAACTTTAAAAGGCTCGGGAAAAAGCTCAGAAAGTGCTCTTCAAGTACCGCATCGTAAACCCTTATTTCCTCGATAATGCCTCCAAAATCATTTCTGAACCGGATCCTGCTCGCAATCCTGTCCAGCGCATAACCGATATTTTCCAGCTCGGTATAGGCATTGAACCAATCGTTGTCGATCATATGAGCGGTAGTGGTCGCCATCCTGGGTGGCATCAGATGACGACCCGCTTCGAGGTCCCGGTAAACCGAAGCAATAAAGGCTTGCCTGGGAGTGTCGGCGAAAGTTCCCCAATGGCGCAAAAGGTAATGATCGAACAACACGTCCAGAGCCACCCCCGCGAATCGGCGGCGCTGGGCCGAAAATAGGCACTTGCAGGCAATTACATCCGGATGGCTGTCGGTGTAGGCGTCGACTTTGCGGTGGTTGATCAGCCCCGCCCTGACCGGAGCAGTCAGGCTGTTCACGTCGAGACCCCGCGCGAAATCTCCCAGTAGGTTTCCCACCCGGGACTCCACCGTTGTGCTAGCCAGAAACAGATGGGCGAAATGATTCACTTTATTGCCTCACGTGCGAAAGCGGCCTACTCGTCAGGAATGCTTTTTTTCCAGGCTGTTGCCGTTACTTCAGTAGCTGGATTTTGCAGTAGCTGGATTTTGAGCTTTTAATGAGATTAGTACCGTATTTGCATACATGGCCAGCAAAAACGGCCGGAAAGCTTCGTCGCAGGCATCAAGCCTTCGGTTCATTTCGGCTTCAGCAGCCTCCATCTCTGCGGGTGTCCAGGCTTCGGCAGTTACAACGGTGTCGCGAACCTTCTCGGGAATATCGTGGGCGCCGGGGTGGGTATTGCTCAAGTTATAGGCCACCAGATTGGAGGCGTGCAGGTGATAGTTTGCATGCATTTCGCGATCAATCACGCTGGCGAGTTCTTTCGGTGTATCCGCTGATTCAGAGATCGGCACACCGAAGTGCACGTGGACATGACCTTTGAAGCCAGTCAGCCCCTTGACGATCTGATCGGTATCTTCATTCGGGGACTTGGTATAACTCCCTGTCCGGGCTTTTGTTTCAAGCTCTCTGGCCTTATCCCGGTCACAGGGGTCATATTCGTAAGCAATGGATATCGGTACAATATTCATTCGATTCATGGCTTCTGCGAATGTTTCACCGGTTTTCTTGCGGCACATGTAAAACATTTTTGTGATCGCAGGATCGGTCTCGTCAATACCATTTTTTGCCCGCCCTTCGCGCTGGGCAATCCAGATGCTCTCACTGTTTTCAATGCTGTGATTGATAAAAGATGACAGTGTCAGGTAGGCATCACGCATTTCCCGCGGGCTGGGGATGTTGCGTTTTACAACGAAACTCTTGTTCAACCTCATCATCTCGGCAAATACCCGGTTGTGCAGCAGGTTGTCGCCAATGGCTATGCGGGTAGTAGGAAAACCGTTGGCGAACAAAAGATAATTCACCACCATCGGGTCAAACACGATATCCCTGTGGTTGGAAATAAACAGATAGGCTTTTGAAGGATCAAGATCGTCCAGTCCAGAATACGTTACGCGATTGGTCGTCTTCGAAATCAGTTGGTCTACGTAGTCATAGAGTCTGGCCTGAAGATCACCAATGCTGTTGGCACCGCCAAACTGCTGTTTCAGCCATCGTCTCACCGCAACCCGAACTAACCCCGGCAGCCATCGGTTTAGCGTCGGCGATTTAAAACGGCCAATAAGACTCAGGAATTCCCGGTCATTCATCAGGCGGGCAATGGCGGCCTCGGTTTCGTCGTCACCATAGGGACGGATGGCGTCAAATTCCTGCATGAAGTTCCTGTTGTTTTGTTTATTTTCAGACCAGATCGGCTCAAAAACGCGGCTATTGTAAACCTTCAGGACCCTATCTGCCCAACTGCTTGTTATTGATAGTGTGAAGCAGACTCAGGAATAATTCAGCGCCTTACTTGATTCTGCTAATATAGCAGCGCCATTCACTCCGTGCCTTTCTGGACCCTCTATTTCATGAATTCAGCTCACCTCACCACCCAGAAGCCTCTGACCGCAGACGTCGCGCCGGAAACCGTTTTGCATCAGGTTTTTGGTTACGACCAATTCCGACCGCTTCAGGGCGAGGTGATCCATGAGTTGGTCGCCGGGCGTGATGCAATGGTGTTGATGCCAACGGGCGGCGGTAAATCCTTGTGCTATCAGGTACCGGCACTGGTTCGACCGGGTACGGGCATAGTGATATCACCACTGATTGCCTTGATGCAGGACCAGGTCATGGCGTTGCGGCAGCTCGGTGTTCGCGCGGCGTTTCTGAACTCCACCATGGACTTCCAGCAGGCACGGGATACCGAGAACGCCTTGCTGACCGGCGAGCTGGATCTACTCTACTGCGCGCCCGAGCGCCTGCTGCAGCCCCGCACCCTGGACCTGATGCATCAGGCTTCAATTTCATTGTTTGCCATCGATGAAGCTCACTGTGTCTCGCAATGGGGTCATGATTTCCGTGTCGATTACCTGGGGCTCGATATCCTGGCGCGGGAGTTCAGTGAGATTCCCCGTATCGCCCTGACCGCGACAGCTGATGAGCGGACCCGGAAAGAAATTGCCGAGCGCCTGTCGCTAACCAACGCCCGGCACTTCATCAGCGGTTTCGATCGGCCCAACATACAGTATCGAATTGCACCAAAGATAAATGCAAACAAACAGTTAATCGACTTTATCAAAGTTGGGCACAAAGACGATGCCGGCATTGTTTACTGCCTTTCCCGCAACAAAGTGGAGGCCACAGCACGGCTGTTATGCAGTAAAGGTTACACCGCGCTGCCCTATCACGCTGGCCTGCCTTCGGAGATGCGCGCGGAGCA
>JBBQMX010000285.1:0-3894 GCA_038329375.1 Pseudomonadales bacterium
GATCGAGCGTGGGCGGTTTGCCGTTGCAGCGTTGTTCAAGATCGTCAAACGCCTGCTCTAAGGTATCTGAAAATGGGGTCAGGAAACGGGCAAAAACAGCATGGATAAGGGCGTTCTTCGAGCCGAAGTGGTAGTTCACTGCTGCCAGGTTCACTCTGGCTTTGCTGGTGATCATCCGAAGCGACGTCTCGGAAAATCCCTGTTCGGCGAATAATACTTCCGCCGCGTCAAGAATACGATCAACCGTATCGGAATGCGCCATCTAAACCATCCAAGTTGCCAAACACTTGTTTAAAACATACGTTTGACGGGTAGGGATGTCAAGATTGGTGCGCACAGACGGGCTATTAAAATACAGTGCCTCTGAATGTGCAACCCGCAAAAAGTCAAAGGTCCGGCAATGGCGAAGCCTCACGCTCGAACATCAGAAGTGGTGGCCTTCGCATTCCACCCCCGGTCGATGGCGGCTTGATGGCTTTCAAAATAGGCGTTTTGAAGGCGGTTGTACGCCTTTTCCGCCTCAAGCAGATAAATAAGGTAAATCCGTATGTGCTTTCGTTTGACCAGAGAGCGAGTCAACACGCGTTGCTCTGATAGTCGCACCAGCCCACTGAACCGGACCGACTTGAGTGTTGGATTAAACTCTGCCATCTGGGCACATTGCCATAGTAACCCTACCTTTCCTTCGAGGTGCAACACATGCTTGCGGGCATCTTTCATCAGGCTTTGGCGAAGCATCAGGAGCTCCAGATAGGAAGGCTTGGAGGCGTAGAGACGCCGTATGCCAGGAATGCCGGCGATAACGACCAGCACAAAAACTCCAAAACCGCTGCCTGCAATCCAGGCGGGCACGAGCCCGGTCATACCGCTAAAAAAAACCAGTGCCGCCAGCGAGGCACAGAACAACCAGATGTCCCGTCGACGGCGAGCCTCGTTCAAGGTGAAATTGTCTGGCCAGCCCTGCATCGAAAGCATGGAAAAATCCAGCAAATGCACCCGTTCACATTGCTTCAGAAGGCGGCGCAAGTGACGCTGACGGGTCTCAGCCATAACCTTGTCAGATATGACATCGGCCATTGGCTCTGCGTCATTAGAGTCCCGCCCATTCGCGTTGTCACCAGCCGGAATCACGTATTCCCCACTCTCCTCTTCTGACTCGTCGGTGACTTCACGGGCATCTGTTGCAGGCGATGTAACAGCAACCTCAGACAACGGCATCGGATCAGCTGGCCGGCCAGGGCGAAGCATCGGTTCTGTTTCCGAAGTTCCGGCCTGCCGGAGCCGTCTGTCGTTGCCCTGCGCCATAGTCCGTTCCCAGTGCGTAACGTAAACATAAAAACCAAAAATGATCGTATTTAGCGTCAACTATTATTCAGTGTATCGCCCGCTGAAGGAGTTTCTTGAATCCGATGTCCCGGCTGACTTGGCACCCGCAGGTGCGAGGGTTATTCTTGGGCCACCAGATTCCAACTTGATCACCATTGATTTGATATCGAGTCACTAATCAAGGAGCAGGCATGTTTACAGGTATTGTCCAGGGCATAGCGCATGTCGAATCACTGGAGTCCCACCCGGGGCTGACCACCTTTCATGTGAGATTTCCGCCAGAACACCTGGACAACATCACAATCGGTGCATCGGTAGCACTTAATGGCACTTGCCTGACGGTAACCCGCCAGCACGGTGACTGTCTGAGTTTCGATGCCATGCAGGAGACCCTGCGCCTGACGACACTGGGTGATCTGCACACAGGCGACGCGATTAATTTCGAACGGGCGGCCCGCATCGGGGATGAAATTGGCGGGCATCTGCTGTCTGGCCATACTCATACCACGGCCATCGTGGACGCGATTGAACGCCCGGAAAACAATTGCGTGCTGCACTTCCGGGTGCCCTCTCCCTGGATGCGGTATATTTTCGCCAAAGGCTATATCGCCATCAACGGTGCCAGCCTTACTATCGGGGAAGTCACCGAGGACACGTTCAACATTTACCTGATTCCGGAAACCCTGCGAGCAACCACATTTTCCGATGTCAAAGTCGGCGATCGGATTAACATTGAAATTGACAGCCAGACCCAGACCATTGTCGATACCCTGGCCCGTATGGGTTACAACCGCCGGAAGTCTTAATGGGCGGTCGCCGTCAGCACCACGAATTTCGGGTTGGCATCGAGCTGGCTCACTATGGGAAAGAAGCGCCTCAGGCTGCGGTGGTAGCCCAGATGCCGATTCCCCACAATCAGCAGCCTGCCTCCCGGCTTCAGATGCCGGCTCGCCTGGTCAAACAACCGTAACGCAATCTGGTCGCCAACAACGCCGCCCTCATGGAAAGGTGGATTTAACAGGATCAGGTCAAACAGCCCCGCATCCGTTGGAATTCCATCTGCAAAGTGCAGGTGAGCATTGTCGGTGAGCGCATTTTGCCCGAGCAGCCGGGTCACGCTGGCAATTGCCTGACTTGATACATCGGTGAACGTCATGTCCAAAGCCGGGTTCGCTGCCAGCGCCGCAAGACCCAGAACACCGTTACCACAAGCAAGATCAAGCACTCTCGCGTCCTCCGGGAGGTCGCTGGCACTCTGACAGACATGGGGCATAAGCAGGCGGGTACCGATATCAAGATGGTCACGGGCGAAGACCGCGGGCAGCGATTCTACGACAAGGTCACTATCAGGCATCGGATAGCCGCGCCAAAGGTCAGGCCAGCCCTCCAGGCTGCAAGAGCCAGGCCGACAACTCACTACCCGTGATTTTTTCCAGGCAGGATACACCTGCTCGGGGTTTACCAGATCGCCGAAGACCTCTGCACTTCGGGCGGGTAAATGCTTGACCATACCACCGGCTATCAGCCTTCCTTGAGGGCCCAAGACCGTATTTAGCCAGCGCAAGATATAACTCAGGTATGCCACCTGCCGTGGAATGCGCATGACGGCAAGATCGTACTTGCCTTGCGGGGGATTCAGCCAGCTGAACAGATTGAACGATGGTTGCTGATTTGCAGCTGCGTTGTCGACAATGGCACCTTGGGCAAGAGCGCTATCTGTCAGCACATCCGGCCTGAATGCCCCGAGTCCCAGAGCAAGAGCACCAAAGCTGTCATCTACTACCAGTGCTCGCTGCCCTTCGATTATAGCTGAAGTCGCAACCTCGACCAGCTGCTCGTCCGCTGCATCCCAGGGCTTGAGCTGGTGGTCCTGTGCCCCCGGGCGAGTCAGTTTCAGGACTAGGCCGGACAGTTCCACAACGTTTGTTATCACATCAGTCAACCGGTTAAGTCAGTGCCTTGAAAAGAATGCCGTCATTCTAGGCTGATTACTCTAGATGTTAACCCTATTATGACCTACGAATAGCTGGGACCATACGGGCCTGACATGATTTCCACGAATAAGCGAGATGTCACCATGATGCAGAATTCTTTCAAAAACAGCCTGGGCGACGTCAATTCAGCCCGGGAACAGCTGATTCAAAAGCTTCGGCCCCAGCTGAAAAAGGCATCGGCAGAGCTCAAAAAGGTTTTGCAAGAGATGGGGGCAGACGTAAGCGAGTCCAGCTCCACGGCCACAATACTCAAAGATATCCACTCCCGGAACCCGACATTTCGCTCTCTGGTAACGCGCTTCGACGTCGCCACCTACGATTTGCGCAAGCAGCTCTGGTGGAAGGCGAACATGATGACGGCCTACGTCACGGACAAAGCCGAGCAAACCTATACGGTCGACGTAAAGCCGAAAATGGAGCATGCGCGTACGCGCACAGAAGCGAAGGCCCGCAGCTTAATGATTCGGGTTCGCGAACTGACCGCACGTACCCCCGGCACCAGGAATTGATTTCAGGTTGTGCTTCCCAGGTTGGTAGCATGACGTTCTTTGCCCCTGACCCCAGGGGCTTTTTT
>JBBQMX010000286.1:0-3888 GCA_038329375.1 Pseudomonadales bacterium
ACATTACCACCGCCAGTCACCATGCCCTGGCCCTGAATAAACGGCGCAGCCGCAATCACTGAGGGATGCTGCGAGACGATGTCATCGACCTGCTGCCAGTCGTCGAGCAGATCGTCACCCTGAATGACCGCATGGGGCACCATGCCCAGGATCCGCTGCTTGAGCTCGCGGTCAAAGCCGTTCATCACCGATAACACAATAATCAATACGGCAATACCCAGCATCAGCCCGATCATGGACGTCAATGAAATAAACGAGATAAAGTGATTGCGCCGTTTAGCGGAGGTGTACCGCAAACCGACATACAATGATAATGGTTTGAACATGTGGTGAAGCCTGCCGCTACCCGGTTATAGTCAACGAAAGCCTTCCGGGCGCACGAACCGCCGGGAAGCTGCTAAACTTGCATTATCGAAAAAAGCACACCACGCGGGAGCGCCAATGCATTCAGAACCACCTTCGGAACGGCGCGATTACTACCGCATTGAAGACCGGATCGGACTCGAGTTCAAACGCTGCCCCGAGAGCATCGAGAACCCTGAAAATCCTGCCCGAGCCGACCATCTTGATGGCCTGCGGGCAGAACTTCGGCGCCTGGATCTGGACGTCCGGAACCAATTGGGCAGCCTGTCAGAAAATGATCGCCCGTTGGCAACGTTGATCAAGTCGCTCAACAGCAAGGTCGATACGCTGGCGCGCATTATGGCCTTTGAGCAAAATCCGTTGCAACCGCATGAGTGGCAGCACGCAACCCTCAGTGAGGGGGGCATCTCTTTTATTGATCCCGAAAACACCTTGGCTGTCGATGATGAAATCGATTTGCGCATGACACTTCCTCCCGAGCTGTACCGCCCGCAAGCATTGGCAAAAGTCGTCAGCAGCACAGCACTGGAGAGCGGGGGCAGAAGGGTTCACGCTGAATTTACCGTTATCCAGCATGCCGCCCGGCAGCAGATCGCGCGCTATGTCATGCGATGGCAGATTCGCCAGCGCCAGCAGGATGACACCACGAAACGGTGAGGGAAAAATGGCGGGCAAGGCCAGGTTTATTTAAAATTACGCTTTATACATAAAAACAATGCTGAACACGATTCATAGCAGGAGTTGAATCCCCATGAGAGCCTTTGTGAAGACCCTGATCAACTTATCCATCGCGCCGATTGTTGCGGGCACGTTGCTTACCGCCATTCCCGTTTCCGCCGAGCAGGTTAGCGTGCCCATCATGTCGCAGGGAGAAAATCGGGAAACCAGCAATTTACCCCGCACAGGCCAGACCCGCGAATCCGTTGAAGAACGTTTTGGCAACCCCGATGGTACCAAAGGACCAACCGGAGAGCCTCCTATCATCCAGCTTTTCTATCCCGATTTCGTGGTGTATCTGGAAGGGGACCGGGTTATACACGCGGTCGTCAACCCCAAGCGCTGATCGGCAACCGGAGCTGTCTCAAAAAAAACAGCCACCGTATCCTGACGCCAGACGATCGAATCGCTAGAATAGCGGCTTTGAGTTATATGCACTGAACGAGCAGTATCAAAGGTGATAAAGATTTGAGCACTCCAACATCCCGGATGCCTGCCGAATGGGCACCGCAAAGCGCTATCATGCTGACCTGGCCCCATGCAGGCACCGACTGGAAAGAGGCGTTGCCGGAGGTCGAACAGGTATTTCGTAACATTGCGAAAGCTGCTTTGCGTTTTCAGCATGTTCTCATTAGCTGCGAAGATGCCAGCACACTGACCGAGCTTAGCCGGGAGCTTAACCACTATGCCGAAGCCAACGGGCTTCCCGGTCGGGTTAAAACAGTTCAGGCTCCGGCCGATGACACCTGGGCCAGGGATCATGGGCCTATCTCGGTAATAGCGCCAGCCGGCATCCGATTGATGGATTTTGGCTTCAACGCCTGGGGCGGAAAGTTTCCTTGTGACAAGGACAATGCTCTGAATCAGAACCTTGCGCGTCAGGGCGCGTTTGGCGACACGCCTCTGGACACGGTTGATTTCATCCTGGAGGGTGGCTCTGTTGAATCGGACGGCCAGGGTACCCTGTTAACAACCAGTGAATGTCTGTTAACGCCAGCCAGAAACCCCGCCTTTGACCGGACACAGATTGAAGCCATGCTTTCAGAAACCCTTGGCGCCAGCAAGGTACTCTGGCTGAACCATGGCTACCTGGCTGGCGACGACACGGACAGTCATATTGATACTCTGGCCCGGTTCTGCAGTCCTGACCATATTTGTTACGTGCGATGCGAAGACGTTGATGACGAACACTTCGACGCGCTCAGCGCCATGGAAGAAGAACTCCGCCAGTTCCGACAATTGGACGGTGCGCCTTATCGCTTGACTCCCCTACCCTGGCCTGCTCCGCTGTATGACGGCGAAGGCGAACGCATGCCGGCCACTTACGCCAACTTCCTGATTATCAATGATGCTGTATTGCTGCCAATTTACGACGTGCCGGAGGATGTCGAAGCGATTAGTGTGATGAAGGAAATATTCCCGGGCCGCGAAATTATCCCCATTAATTGTCGGCCGCTAATCGCCCAGCATGGCAGCCTGCATTGTGTGACCATGCAGCTTCCGGAGGGTGTGGTCACGTTATGAGTACACTCTCTACATCCAGTTTGCTGCAGGTTGCCGCCATTCAACAAAGTTGCAGCAGCGACAAGCAGACCAGCCTGAACACCACAGAGCGACTGGTAAGAAAAGCTGCCGCAGACGGGGCTAGTTTGGTGGTGCTGCAGGAATTGCATGCAACACTCTATTTCTGCCAGACCGAAGACATCTCAATGTTTGAATTGGCAGAACCTGTTCCCGGCCCCACCAGCGCACGCTTATCAACATTGGCCGCCGAGCTGGGCATTGTTCTGGTCGGCTCTATATTCGAGCGACGGATGAACGGCGTTTATCACAATACAGCCGTGGTATTTGAGACCGACGGCGCCATCGCCGGCATCTACCGCAAGATGCATATTCCGGACGACCCGGGCTTTTACGAGAAATTCTATTTCACCCCCGGTGACGCCGTTTTTAATACCGGCGAGAGTGGTTTCACGCCCATTGACACCTCCTTAGGGCGCCTTGGCGTGCTGGTTTGCTGGGACCAATGGTATCCGGAAGCCGCACGCCTGATGGCCCTGGCTGGTGCTGAGATATTGATTTATCCCACCGCCATCGGCTGGGACGTGACTGACGAGCCAGCTGAACAAGCGCGCCAACTGGACGCCTGGGTCACAGTTCAGCGCGGCCACGCCGTGGCCAACAACCTGCCGGTCATTGCACCCAACAGAATTGGCGTCGAAGCAGAGCCCAATGGACAGGGGGATGGCATTCGCTTCTGGGGCAACAGTTTTATCTGTGGGCCTCAAGGAGAGGTACTTGCGCGAGCTGATGACAGCAGCGAAACCATTCTGACTGCAACCCTCGATCGAAGCCGCAGTGAATCGATTCGCAGAATCTGGCCGTATCTCCGTGACCGGCGCATTGACGCCTATAGCGACATCCTGAAGCGGGTACGGGACTGACAGATGAAGAAACTGACGGACGCGACGGTAGCTCAACTCAACAGCATTCTGCTTGGCAAGAACCATCAGGTCCGTTTATCTCTGTGCGCCCTGCTCGCCAGGGGTCATCTGTTGATTGAAGACATACCGGGCATGGGCAAAACTACTTTATCCCACGCCCTCGCCCGAGTGACCGGCCTCAGCTACCAGCGTATTCAGTTCACCAGTGACCTGCTTCCTGCCGATGTACTGGGCTTCTCGATGTATGACAAGGAGGCCGGGTCTTTGGTATTCCATCAGGGTCCTATTTTTGCTCAGGTAGTACTGGCAGATGAGATAAACCGCGCGTCGCCCCGAACCCAGAGCGCATTACTGGAAGCCATGG
>JBBQMX010000287.1:0-3883 GCA_038329375.1 Pseudomonadales bacterium
AGACCTTCACCTCATCGGTGGGACCGACGTTGAGGGTCATCTCGGCCACGTCCGCCTCGGGCATGGCGGTATCGCCCTTGGTCTGGGTATCGATCAAGACCTGACGCGCCTTCTCGTAAGGTAGCTGGTTGATTGGCGTCGACCCTTTCAGGCTATCGATGAACTGCTGGGTGGTTTTTTCCAACACGACGGCAGGAAGATCGGTATTCGGTGCCGTGGTGTCCTGCGAGAACGCGAAAGTTGGCATGGCAGCAATGACTACGCTGGTTGTGAGGTTGCGAAGGATGGTCATATAAGCCTCTTTGTAGTATGAAGTTAACATTTAACGCTAGGGCCCATATCGGATTGACAGGGCGATGCGTCCAGCCGAACTTCGTGTGCTTGAGCAGATATCATACCCCGCGACAACAAAGCTGTTACGGGCAGAAGCAACTATGATCTGACCTAAGTTTGTCTGTCTGTTCGCTAACGCACGCACCATTCCAGCTGCTGGCCAACCAGTCCGGGATCAGGGAAGATTTTCGGGAATAAGTTGAGCCCTGCGAGCAGAGCATTGTGAACGGCCTTGGCCGGAGTGCAGGATTTTGAAGCATTGGCCCGAGGCTGAGCTATGAGGGAAGCGAAGGAGGGCATGAATCTCTTTAGGGATAAAATCATTCCCGATTGTATTCAAACTATCGGCCTCCATTCACCTCTGAATTGCGAAAATTCGCGAAACGGTGTCAAGCCAGCGCGGCCCGCACCTTCTTGCCCAGATAGCCCATGTCGACCCGGCCAAGCACCTGGGGGCGCAGCTCGTTCATCACCCGGCCCATGTCCTGCATTCCCTGGGCGTTGGTTGAGCTGATAGCGCCACGAACCAGGCCGTCCAGCTCGTCCTCAGTCAGGGCGGCGGGCATGAATTCCTCAATAATCACCATTTCCTCCCGCTCGATGTCGCCCAGCTCCCTGCGACCCGCATCGTCGTATTGACTGGCAGAATCGCGGCGCTGTTTGAGCATTTTGTCCAGCACCTTCAGAACGTCCTCGTCATTCACCTCGCGGCGCTCATCAATCTCGATCTGTTTGACGGCGGCCTGAACCAGGCGCAGGGTGCCAAGCCGGAATTTTTCCTTACTCCGCATCGCGTTTTTTACCGCGTTGCTCAGTTGTTCCTTGAGTGATAACTCCGACATTGTCGAACTCCTGTTCCATAAATTAAGGGGGACCAACGTTGCACAAAGCGAAGATATACGTGAGTAACCCGGTCTGATTCAATCAATTTCTGCTTCGGGCGATGCTCTCAATTTATTTGTCTCGCCCCATTTTCTCGTTTCGACTTAGCAGTTCCGCCGCAGGCATACCGAAGTATTCCCCCTGCGAGAAATCAATGCCCAGCTCGATCACACGTTCCTGCACCGCTTCACTGTGCACGAATTCGGCCACCGTTTTGATTCCCATGCTTCGGGCAAACTGCACAATGCCCTTAGTCACAAGAAACGCCGTGTGGTCCTGCGCCAGATAGCGAATCAGGCTACCGTCGATCTTGATGAAATCCACGTTCAGCTTGAGCAGATGTGAAAAATTGGAATACCCGGTGCCGAAGTCATCAATAGCGATCCGGCACCCAAAGGACTTCACTTTCTCGATAAAACTCAAAACATCGCCGTAATCACCGATGCCATCGGATTCAAGAATCTCGAAAATCACCCGCTCGCCAATATTGCTCGCCCGCAGGTGCTCCAGAATAAGAGCAAGGGTTTCCGCGTCAACGATATCCACATAGGACAGGTTGATGGAAAACTCGTGGGGCTGCGTGGCGAAAGCGGCGAACGCCTTCTCCACCATGATTCGGGTGATGTGGCGGTTAAGCCGGAGTTTGTTGGCTACGTCGATGAACTGCCCGGCAGCGATCACGCCATGCTCCGCATCGTCCATCCGCACCAGGCACTCATACTTGGTAATTGTGCCCTGAACGTTATCGTAAATCGGCTGGAAGTACGGCCGTAATGCGTTGGTCTCGATGGCCGTCTTGAGACGCCGGGCCCAATAGATATTTTTCTCGTAGCCTTTTTCAACCTCCTGGCTCTGATCATAAAACAGGTACTTGCGCATGTGCTCCCGCGCCTGCAAAACAGCAATGGTTGCCTGGTTAAGCAGGCGGTCCGGTGCTGCATCGTCGTTACCCTCTTTATGGAAGGCAATGCCCGCGCTGGTGTCCAGACTTAACGACTGCTGCTGCCAGGTAACCCGCTGCGCGCACAGAAATTCGGTCAGTTCACCGGCGAACGTGCGTACACGGGACTCAGCAACATCAGGACCGAGGAGTGCGAATTCATCACTGGACAGACGATAGAGTTTGGGTGCAAGCCCAAAGGGGTGCGAGTGGGTCTGGATGAACGAGCGCACCTGCTTGCGCATAGCCAACAGCACAGCATCGCCACATTCATTGCCAAACAGACTGTTAATTTCCTTGAAACGATCCAGGTTCAGGAGGATAAGGCAGCCGTCCTGCCGATCCTGCAGATCTCTCAACAGACGCACACGATTAGGCAGGCCGGTCAGAACGTCTGTGTAAGAGGCCTGCAATTCACGCATGAGTTGCATAACCCGATACAACAGAAAAAGGCTCAGAATCAGCAAAACCGAGCCCGTAATCAGCAGTATCCGGTAATTGGTGTCGCGCATGGGCGCCAGCACACGGTCGATCTCATCGTTTGGCACGCCAGCACCGTAAACCATACCGGCCGGTGTCGTGGCGTAATACAGCTCATAAAGTCGCCCGTCTACGTCAAGCTCCCCGGTGCGCAGTCGTTTTTCCGGGGTTTGAACATCACCTGCCGCTGATGGCGTGCCCGGATCGTTTGCGGAAAGATTCGCGGCCAGAACGGCATCTATAATCTTCTGTTCCTGAACCGGATCTTCGTTCTGACTGAGGCTGGACAGGTTCCGGTTGTTGCGGTCATTCAGAAAAGAAAAGCTGTTTTGCGTGACTTCCATACGGCTGACCAGATCTACAACCTGATCTGAAGCCCAGTCAATGGTCGCAACACCAATCCACTCACCCGCAGCATTGACCACCGGCTGGGCCAGGGTGAGCACGGCCCGCTCAGTTGCCATGTCAAAGTACACCGGTGACCAGTAGATGGTCGAGCCCGACGCGGGACCGCGGGTGCTGTCGGCTCCGAGTGTCAGCTCATACCAGCGGGTTTGCCTGAAATCGGTTGACTGTGACTGCATTCCGGAGCCGCCACTTCCGGCTTTCACCAGATAGGGCGCGTAGCGTTCATCGGCCGGCGCTACAATCCCCGGCTGATACCAAAGGCCCGCACCAGAGACATCGGCCTCGCTCTCAAGAAGGCTTTGCAGCGTTTTTTCAAGCTGAACCTGAAGCTGGCGCTGAGCTTTTGGCGAATCCACCTGCTCCCGCGATAACCTGTAGAAAGTCTCGCCGATGGTCGCCAGAGTCGCTACCTGACGTTCCAAAGCAATCTGGCGGGCGTCAATGCGGACCAGTCCGGTGAAAAACACATCGCGGATCTGATCCCGGCGCAACTCATACATCGCCTGTTGGGAGTAATTCAGGTTCAGGTGAGACAACAAAAACATGCCAATAGCGAAAAGCGCGATCAGCAGAAGCAGCAGCCCCATAATGGAGTGCATGGCGTAGCTGCTTCTCCAGAAGCCCAGATGTGACCGTGTCCATCTGAACAAAACAGGCCGCAGCAGCTGTTTAAATGACATTGGCACCCGCAGTGGCTGAAACCAGGTTGTCGAGAGCGTTTTCAGCCCCGGCATGTCCAAGCCCCGCAGCGGTTCTGAACCATTTTACGGCCGCATTTTTATCCTGCGCGACGCCAAGCCCCTGCGCGTACATTTCGCCCAGCAGGTTGGCGGCCTGAGC
>JBBQMX010000288.1:0-3882 GCA_038329375.1 Pseudomonadales bacterium
GTGAAAACGTCGAATTACCTGCCCTAACTGCTCCCAGAGCGACTCATCGCTCAAGCGGGAGCTGTCCGGAAACGTGACGGCACCCGGTATTCGCTTGACCAGTATAGCGGCCCGGTACCAGAACATCCGGTATTTCCAGGCGATGGCGGCGACCGCCTCGGGCACCGGAAGATCAAGCGACCGAAGCTGGCCCAGCAATTGGAATTCTGCCAGGGACCTCGCCTGATCGAAACCGGCATACAGATACGTCCTCTCCGCCAGCCTGGCCATCAGTCCGCCTCGCTTGTAATGACGTAGCACCATGCCGGATGGTTCCGTATCGATAAACCAGGCACCACCGCGCCCTCCGGAGGTAACCGGCTTTGCCTGGTCTCCCCAGAAGTCGGGGGAAAACCACGACTCGGTAACGCCGTCATACTCCGGCGATACCAGCAGCTGTGATTTTCCGGAGCCTGAATGAATGCCCGCTGCCAATGTCAAAAGATCGGTATCCTCAGACCGGCAAACGATAGTTCCCGGATCAAGACGTTGAAACCCCAGTAGGCTAAGATAGAGCTCAGTCTACCAATGAGCCCCGCCAGGCTCCACATTTCGCAGTTAAAGATTGGAAATGGACCGCAACTTGATCAACTCCATCTGCATATTACGCCTATCCGCCATTGGCGATGTTACCCATGTTATCCCCGTCGTGTTGAGCCTTCAGGAGCAATTGCCCGGCGTGGAAATCACCTGGGTCATTGGCAAGCAGGAGGCAAAGCTGATCGGTGACCTGCCCGGTGTCGAGTCCATCATTTTCGACAAGAAAGCTGGCCGCAGGGGCTACGCCGAGCTCCGCCGCACGATGAAAGGGCGGCATTTTGATGCCCTGCTTCACATGCAGGTGGCGTTTCGTGCCAATCTCGCCGCGGCCCTGATCCCGACAGCCATTAAAGTTGGTTATGACAAAGCCCGAAGCAAGGATCTCCACAGTCTGTTTATCAATCGCCGGATTGCGCCACAACCAGAGCAGCATGTACGTGACTGTCTGGCCAGTTTCCTCGAGCCTCTCGGTTTTGACTCAGCGCCACCTAAATGGAACATCCCTCTGGCCGAGGCAGATCATTCCTTTGCCCGCCAATACCTCGCGCCGGACCGGATAAACCTGGTGATCAGCCCCTGTGCGAGCCACCCTCTGCGCAATTGGGCGCCAGAACGGTATGCCGCATTGGCAGACCACGCCGCCACTCGGCATAACGCCCAGGTCGTTCTGGTCGGCAGCCCGGCGGAATCCGAAAAAGTGGTATGCCGGGAAATTGAAAGCCGGATGAACGCAGCGGTAGTGAACATTTGTGGCCAGGACACCCTCAAACAGTTGACGGCGCTGCTCGCTGGTGCGGATTTGCTGGTTTCACCGGACACCGGCCCCGCTCATATTGCCAGCGCCATGGGCACGGATGTGCTCGGGCTTTATGCCGCCAGCAATCCGAACCGCTCCGGCCCCTATAACTCCCTGCTCTGGTGCGTAAATCGCTACCCGGAAGCCTTGCAGAAATTCGCCGGGAAAACCGTCTCTGAAGCTCGCTGGGGTGCAAAAGCGGAGTTTGAGGGGGCGATGGAGTTGGTGACGATGGAGGATGCTACTGAAATGCTGGATCGGTGGGTTTCGGCGCAGCCCCGGGCCACTCCCGTGGAATAACCTGAAAAAGAATTATTGGCCACGGACACTCACGGTCTTGCACGTGAGTGTCCATGGCAAACCCATTATTTCCTGTCCGTCCACAGATTCCGCTGCAAGAGCTCACTTCCTGGCGGTGTAGTCCTGGTAGGATTTTTCTTCTATGAAGCGGGAGCCCAGGGCCAGGTTGACTTCTTTTTTGATGGCAGCCCGACGGTCGTTGGTGACGTAGACGGCGCGGGCCAGTTCGATGAACCTGGGGCCGAAATCCCGGGCGGCTTCCTGGTCCCGGATATCATCCTCGATTACCCAGAGTTCTTCATTGACGGCCTTGAGTTGCACTCGCAAGTCAGCAATGGCTGACGGGTCCTCGACCGCTTCATCCCAGGTACGGCTTAACTCGTCCAGCTCCAACCGCACATTCCTGACCTTGGCCGCATCCGCAATGCGTTCGGACTTGATTTCCAGAATGGTGATCTTGTCCAGTACTTCGCCGAAGGAGACAGGCACTTTGATTACGTCTGCCATTGGGGGTTCCTGCAGGTTCTTGAAACGGGTTCAAAGCAAGGCCGTCATGCCCTGATGCAGTCAGGACGGCCCGTGCTCATTAATCGGCTATCAGCCACGGACGTGGGACAGCCAGCTGGCATTTTCTGCCCGCTTGCCCTTGACCGCATCGAAGTACATGTTTTGCAGCTTTTCTGTTAAAGGTCCCCGTTTGCCAACACCAATAACGCGGCCATCCAGTTCACGAATCGGCAGAACTTCTGCCGCGGTGCCGGTAAAGAACGCTTCATCGGCAACATACACTTCGTCCCGGGTGATGCGGCGCTCCCGAACCGGAATATCAAGCTCTTTGCAGAACTCGAGAATGGTCTGGCGGGTAATGCCTTCGAGGCAGGAGGTCAGCTCCGGGGTGTGCAGCACGCCATCACGGTAGATGAACACATTCTCACCGGAACCCTCGGAAACATAACCCTCATTATCCAGCAGCAAAGCCTCTTCACACCCCGAGGCGATCGCTTCGTTCAGCGCCAGCATGGAGTTAATGTAGTTGCCGTTTGCCTTGGCTTTGCACATCGTTATATTGACATGGTGACGAGTGTAGGAAGACGTGCGAACCTTTATACCAAGTTCTTTCGCTTCCGGTGCCATGTAGGACGGCCAGCTCCACGCTGCCACCATCAGGTGCACTTTGAGGTTGTCCGCACGCAGGCCCATACCCTCTGACCCAAGAAACGCCATCGGCCGCAAGTAGGCTTCATCGAGATTATTCTCGCGCACAGCGCTCAGTTGCGCATCGTTGACCTGGTCTTTGGTGAACGGCATTTTCATATTAAGAATATGGGCTGAGCGGAACAGGCGATCGGTATGTTCTTTCAACCGAAAGATAGCCGGGCCTTTGTCGGTATTGTAGGCTCGCACACCCTCAAAACAGCCCATGCCGTAATGCAGTGTGTGGGTTAAAACGTGAACCTTGGCATCGCGCCAGGGAACCATTTCACCATCCATCCAGATCAGGCCATCGCGATCCGCCATTGACATTGTTCTTGCTCCTAAGCAGGCAAATTCGGGAAAGGCAGCATTCTAGCAGGAAAAATCATCGGGACGAAGTATCTGGCGATACCTGCATGACCTGCTGCCACATAGATTGTATGTACTCACGCTCCGACGGAAATCCATCAGGCTCTACCTGGCTGTTCAGGTTCTGCAGAGCCCGGCGATGGATGGTGGAGCGCAAGGTAATATAGGCATCCCGCAGCTTTTCGGTATCTTCAACCGCCAGCACACCCACCAGGCCCAGTTCCTCCAGTTGCCGAATATTATCGGACCACTGCGTCAAAGCCGGATGACTGGCGGCATGGGCAAGCATCAGGAACTGCACCATAAATTCGATATCAATAATGCCGCCATGATCATGCTTGACGTGAAATACCTCCGGCTTCTTACCTTTAATACAGGACGTACCCAGAGAGGTGCGCATTTTTTCGCGCATATCGATGACGTCGGCCCGCAATTTTTCGGGGTCCCGCTGCTGGCAAAGTATGTCGTGCCGCAGCGCTTCGAAACCCTCAAGTGTTTCGAGGCAACCCGCAACTCCGCGGGCACGTGCCAGAGCCTGATGCTCCCAGGTCCAGGCATCATTACGCTGATATTTCTCAAAGGCCGTTAAGGTACTGACCGGCAGACCCGAGTTACCGGACGGCCGCAGACGCATATCCACTTCA
>JBBQMX010000289.1:0-3880 GCA_038329375.1 Pseudomonadales bacterium
TCGCCGCAATCACGCCGGGCGGGAGCTGCTCGATCTGGCACCAACCGAATCCCACTGGCTTCAGCATCTTGATCGCGAAAACCGTAATGCACTGCAGAAAGGTTTCGATAAGTGTCGTAAAAACAAGCAGCTGAATGAAGAAACCCGACAACGGCTAAAGCGCGTCATTGAAGCCGCATTCGCCGCTTACGACGATTGGCAGTTGAACAAAGCCTAGCAGGAGTGTTTATATTAGGGCTCTAGCCACTCCAAAGAATGGGGAATACCATGAAAATAGTCAGATTAAAGGACATTATTGGTACAGAACGTGAAGTTGAAGGACCAGGCTGGACCAGCCGGCGGTTGTTGCTGAAAAAAGACGGTATGGGCTTTTCCTACCACGAAACGATCATTCCGGCAGGGGCCGAACTGAATCTTTGGTACAAAAACCACCTGGAAGCAGTGTATTGCGTCTCTGGTAATGGCTCGATCACCGATCTCGCAACCGATGAAACCCACGAGATTTCCGACGGCACTCTCTATGCCCTCGACAAACACGATCGCCATACCTTGCGTGGCGGCACCGAGGACATGCGCCTGATTTGCACCTTCAATCCTCCGGTCACCGGCCGTGAGTCACACGATGCCGATGGCTCGTATAACCTGGTGGAAGACTGATCATCCCACCCGGGCTCCCGACACATCCGGCGGGAACCGGCCTTGAGTAATGCACAACCGGCTCAACCTCAGACCACCAGCTTATTGCTGGTGGCGATGTTGTTGTGGCTGGCAGGTTTGTACCTGCGCGTCCCCATGCTGGTGGCACCGGCCCTGGCTCCTTTTATCGCCGATGAACTGGCGCTGACCCAGGCCCTGACGGGTGCCCTGACAACGCTGCCAGTGTTAATGCTGGCCATTGGCGCAATGCCAGGATCGCTTGCCATTTCCCGTTTTGGCCCCCGCAACACCCTGGCCATCTCGCTGGTGATCGTTGGCCTCGGGTCCGCCAGCCGCGGCCTGGCACCCGACACTTTCGCATTGATGGCAGCCAGCGCCGTGATGGGGCTGGGAATCGCCATGATGCAACCGGCTCTGCCCGCCCTGTTGCCCCGCTGGCTGGAAGCCCGCCATCTCGCCATGGGTTCGGCGATCTACATGAACGGCATGCTGATGGGAGAATTCGTCGGCGCGGGCATTACCTTGCCGCTGGTTATGCCCGCGTTCGATAACAGTTGGCGACTGACGCTGATGGCCTGGTCATTGCCGGCACTCGTGGTGGCTATGCTGCTTTATCTTCCAATCCGGGATCGTAACCGTCCGGTTGGCAGGCCGGCTTGGCTACCCGACTGGAAAAACCCCCTAACGCTGCGCCTGGGTTTGCTGCTCGGTTGCTCCGGCTCGCTGTTTTTCGGCGTTAATGCCTATATGGCAAACCTGCTTGAGCAGCGCGATGAACTCGCCAATCTGGCGGACGCACTGTTCTGGTTTAATCTGGCTCAGGTTGCGGCCTCACTGGTGATGCTGAAAATGGCCCGGGCCTGGGTAGGGAGGAAGAACCTGATTTTGAGCGTGGCCATCATTAGCCTGACAGCACTGGCCGGTATGATCCTGAGCACCGGCTGGCTCAGCATTGCTTTTGCCGTGTGCATGAGCTTTAGCGCAGGCATCATGCTGATCCTGCTGGTCGCATTACCGCCCTTGCTCGTAGCCAGCAAAGATACCGGCCGCCTGTCAGCCGGTAATTTTCTGGTGGGCTACACGCTATCCTTCGCGGTGCCCATGCTGGGGGGGGTTATTGCCGACGCAACCGGAGATACCCGCTTCGCGTTGGTGACCATATGGATATTTGGTGTGCTGGTGCTGCCGGTGGCCTGGTCACTGACTCTCCAACGTCAGTATGCTCCGACCTGAACAACCAACTCAGATGTAATAATCTTTCAGCGGCGGGAAGCCGTTAAACTCTATCGCACTGTAGGTGGTGGTGTACGCACCGGTTGAGAGCCAGTACATACGGTCACCAATAGCAAGATTCAGGGGCAAACCGTATTTGTAATGCTCATACATGATATCGGCGCTGTCACAGGTAGGCCCTGCAATCACCACGTCTTCATGCTCGCCACTTTTTTCAGTGTAGATCGGGAATTTGATGGACTCATCAAGGGTTTCGATCAGGCCAGAAAACTTGCCTACATCGGTAAATACCCAGCGGTGCAGGGCGGTCCGGGACTTGCGGGAAATCAGCACCACTTCGCTGACCAGCACCCCCGCGTTGGAAATCAGCGAACGGCCGGGTTCAATGATAATCTCCGGGAAATCATCGCCGAAATCTTCACGGATAAACCGCTCGATCTCTTCTGCGTATATCTTAAGTTCGTTGGTGCGGTTGATGTAGTTCGCCGGAAAGCCGCCACCCATGTTGATCATTTTAAGCTCAATGTTATCTTCTTCTTTCAGGCGTTCGAAGATGACCTTGACCTTGCCCAACGCCGCGTCCCAGGCGCCGATTTCCCGCTGTTGAGAGCCCACATGGAAGGACACCCCGTAAGGCACCAGGCCCAGATCACGGGCAAGAATCAACAGATCCATCGCCATATCGGTCTGGCAACCGAACTTGCGTGACAGCGGCCAGTCCGCCGTCAGAGTGCCTTCGGTCAGGATTCGCACATAAATTTTTGACCCGGGTGCTGCCTTGGCAATATTACGCAAGTCTGCCTCGGAATCGGTAGCATACATCCGCACGCCTTTTTCATAAAAGGTGCGAATGTCCCGGCTTTTTTTGATGGTGTTTCCGTAACTGATGCGGTCCGGTGTCACGCCATGAGACATCACCTTTTCCAGCTCGTAAATCGATGCGATATCAAAGTTGGAGCCTTTGTCCCGCAACATGGTGAGTACTTCCGGTGCCGGGTTGGCCTTCACTGCATAGTAAACGCTGGCGTAAGGGAAGCCCTCCGTCAGCTCATCATACTGACGGTCAATGGTCGCCGTATCGATGACAACAAATGGGGTTTCCTTGGTATCCGCCAGTGCCTTGATACGACTGAAGGTGGCGGCATCGTAGTAGTCGGAGAGCTGGATGGATGTCTGATCGCTCATTGATGGGGGTTCCTCCCATGGGGAAAACGGACCAAAAAAATAAAGGCATCCGGAACTGAACGGATGCCCATTAGCGCGAAAGTTAGGGCTTTACGTCAATAGACGATATTAGCATATCTACCCACATCCGCTGCCGTGGTTATGTACTGACCGGAATATTCTAGCGCTTGAGAAACGCCAGAAATATACCCGCCACCAGGGCGGCAGCACCACCGATCAGGTAGAACATGGTTCCATCGGTAAAACGCCCGGTGAAGGTTTCCGAAATCTGCTCGCCCACGGATTCAGAAGACTGCCAACCAAAAAATAGCAATAAAATGCCCACAACCAACAGTACCAGACCTAATACTTTTTGCCCTCCCATTCAAATTCTCCTTTAATATCATTTTGATAACAGCACGTTAGCGTGCTTTCAGACTAAAAGAAAGATCATTCCGCCGCATAACGTTTTAACCTGCTATGCGCCACAGCGGCGGCGGGCTGACCGGCTCATCCGGATCCTCAGGTTCGAACTGGGCGCTTAGGTAATGCAGCATGGTCTCCTGTATCCGTTTCCCCGCCAGGCCCTGATTACCGAACAGACGGTTGAACTCCAGCAGATACGGATGATTGCCCACCATTGCGATATCAAAACCCGCATGGTTGACCTCCAGATCCCGGGCAACCTTCAGGGCCAGCGCCGTGGCGCTCTCAGGTACCTCGTCAGTACTGACCCAGCCACCCCGTGCAACGTTGTTATAGAAGCCCTGAGGTGCCTGATGGCGCCAATAAGCCGACACCACTTGTTCACCCACTACTACCACTC
>JBBQMX010000290.1:0-3858 GCA_038329375.1 Pseudomonadales bacterium
ACTGCTGCCCACGATGACAAAGTAGGTCAGGAGAATGAAAAACACTGGCCCCAACGTGAACGACACATTCTTGAATAAGGGCACAAACAGCGAAGTCTCTTGGGGCAAAGTGGCGGTGTAGAACAATACAAAAGCCGCCAACGCGCCAATCACCGATTGCCAGAAATACTTCCAGCGGCTGGGAAGACCACGAGGATTCCGTTCAACCACTTTCCGATAATCATCAACCCAGCCAATCGCACCAAATAGCAACGTGACCGTCAGCGTAATCCAGATATAGCGATTGGTGAGATCTGCCCACAGCAAAGTGCTGATGGCAATCGCCACCAGAATCAGGGCGCCGCCCATAGTCGGCGTTCCAGCTTTGCTGAGGTGAGTCTGGGGGCCGTCATCGCGGACCGATTGACCAATCTGATACTGGCCCAGTTTGCGTATCATCACGGGGCCTATCACCAGCGAGATAAGTAGCGCGGTCAGCACACCAAAAATACCGCGCAGGGTCAGGTACTGGAACACCGTCAGCGATGTGAAATAGTCTGAAAGTATTCCCGTCAGCCAGAGCAGCATGAATGTGTCACCTTGTTTTTGAGTCCCTCCACCACTAGGTTCATGGCGGAACTGCGAGATCCTTTAACCAGCACCGTGACCGGTGCAGCAAGCTGCGTCCCGATGTAATCAATGGCATCGCCGTGATCAGGGCAGACCACTGTATGATGACCGAAACCCTTCCGGTAAGCTTCCGCGTGCGCTCCAACAACCACCAGTGTTTCAATAGCCAACTCTCTGGCGTAAGCGCCAACCTGCTCATGCAGGCGTTCGGCCCCCTCACCCAGTTCCGCCATGGCCCCGAGCACCGCAATGCGCTGGCCGACATTTTTTGATAACACTTCAAGCGCCGCTTTCATGGCCGTGGGGTTGGCGTTGTAGCTGTCGTCTATCACTGTGATACCCGGCGCGAGGATAATGGACTGCAAACGGCCTGGTACTGGTGTCAGGGCCGAAAGTCCCGCTTGAATGCAATGATCATTGATACCCAGCTCGCGCACCGCGGCGACCGCCAGCAGTGTATTGATGAGATTGTGCTGGCCAAGGAGGGCAAGCTTTACATCGCAGACCCAGCCGCCCGGCCCGTGCAGCTTCAAGATCTGTTCGAAAGCGTCTACCGCTAACATCTCAAACGTATAATCCGCAGATTCTGGCGCCCCGGAGCCAACGGAGACCACTTTCCGATTCCCGGCCCGGCTGCGCCAAGTGTCATAGGCCGGATCATCCCGATTCAGAACTACCGTTCCACCGGCGAGCACCCCATCAATGATCTCACCCTTGCCAATCACGATATTTTCGTAACTGCCGAACCCTTCCAGATGTGCTTCTCCGGCATTGGTAATAATCGCCACATCGGGCTGAGTGATCGCAACCGTGTAAGCTATTTCGCCAACGCCACTGGCACCGAGTTCAATCACGGCAAATTGATGCTCGTGAGTAATATCGAACAACGTCAGCGGCACGCCTACGTGATTATTTAAATTGCCCCGGGTAGCAAGGGTTTCACCCGCGCTACTCAGAATGGAAGCCAGCATTTCCTTGACCGTAGTTTTTCCACTGCTACCGGTTACTGCAACGAAGCGAGCCTTACTTTCTCGACGATTCCCGAAGGCCAGGGCCGCCAATGCCTCTGTGGTATCCGCCACCTCGATCTGCGGTAAAACTATTGACTCATCGGCGGTATCAACCACCAACGCTGAAGCTCCGGCATCAACCGCTTCAGTCAGGAAACGATGACCGTCAAACTGCTCGCCTCTGAGCGCAACGAATAAATCTCCCGGCTGGAGCGTCCGTGTGTCGGTGGAAACCCTCCCGAATAAGGCATCAGCATGAGGCCTCCGAGCTCCAAGCCACTGCGCAGCCTCAGTCAGCGAAAACGAGCGCATCATGCGACACCCCCGGTCAGCGATAATGCTGACCGCACCTGTTCCGAATCACTGAATGGCACCCGCTGACCGGCAACGTCCTGCCAGGCTTCGTGGCCCTTACCTGCGATCAGAACCACGTCGCCAGACCTGGCCTGAGAGATTGCCATGCGTATGGCCCTGGCTCGGTCATGAATCAATTGCACTGACGCTGGCGCCTCGAAACCCGCCATAATATCCCGGGCGATGGCGTCCGGATGCTCGGAGCGCGGGTTGTCATCGGTCACGATCACGTGATCGGCACCGCTCTCTGCGGCTTTCGCCATTTCGGGTCGCTTGCCCGTGTCGCGGTCACCTCCGCATCCGAAGACACAGATCAACTCACCGGTAGTGTGGGGGCGCAAAGCCGCTAATGCGTTGGTTAAAGCATCCGGCGTGTGGGCGTAATCGACAACTACCCGGGTACTATTCTGGCCAATATAGGATTCCAGCCGACCAGGGGGCGGAGTAAGCTTTGCTGTCGCCGCCACAACCCGCTCCACCGGCACACCCAAGCTCAGAACCGCGCCCATTGCCGCAAGTACGTTACTGACATTGAAGCTACCCAACAGAGGCGCTTCAACGTCAAATGCCCCCCACAGCCCGTCGATCGAAGCTGAAAAACCAGCGGCGTCAGGACGATAATCCGTCAGCCAGAGCTCGGTCTGGGACTCGTGCAGGCTGAAGCGAACACGATCACACTGACCTTCAAGCTGTTCATAGAGTTGACGGCCAAACGGGTCATCAAAATTGATCACTGAAAAATGCAGGCCTTCGCGCCGAAACAGCTTCGCCTTGGCGTTGCCATAGGCGTCCATCGTGCCGTGGTAGTCAAGGTGGTCACGGCTCAGGTTGGTAAAGATCGCGCCAGTCATCGCAATACCGTCAACCCGGCCCTGCTCCAAAGCGTGGGAAGACACTTCCATTGCCGCTGCCCGCCCGCCCCGGGAAAGAATGTGGGACAAGCTCTTATTCACATTGGCGACGTCAGGCGTGGTATGAGCCGATGGCTGTAGCCTTCCGGGCATACCGAAACCCAACGTTCCGATCATTCCACAGGGAGTCCCGGTTTCGCTCAGCAACTGGGAAAGAAAATATGTGACGGAAGTCTTGCCGTTGGTGCCGGTGACGCCCAGCAAACGCAAGCGCTGAGAGGGATGCTCATAAAAACGATCAGCGAGCAAACCCAGCTTGTCTCGCAAGTCTGCGATTGGAACGATGAGCGCGCCCTGATGTTCGGAACACTCACCAGCCTGGGGAGCGTCGAGAAGAATTACCGCTGCCCCCGCTCGGATAGCCTCATCGATATAATGGTCTGACGGCGTTCGGGAACCTGACAGTGCAACAAACGCATCGCCCGGACGCACCTCACGACTGTCGGTAGCAAGACCATGGATGGTGACATCGAACACCGACGGTAACGGTGCGACACCCTGTAACAATGTGCTAAGCGATGTGATACACATAGGTTTATCCCCGCTCCCCGGTTGTCCGGCCTGGCACCTTCGCACCATTTTTGCCAAGCTCCAGTTCAGGTTTTACGTTGAGCAGCCGCAGTGCATCTCCCATAACACGGGCAAACACTGGAGCAGCCACTTCACCACCGTAATATTCCCCTCCCTGAGGAGCATCAACGGCCACTACCATTGCAAGACGGGGGTTCTCCACCGGCGCCATGCCGGCAAAAACGGCTTTGTACTGACTCTTTTCGTATCCGCCCGCACCAACGAGATGCACGGTGCCGGTTTTTCCGCCGGCCGAATAGAAACCCGGCTGCGCCCGCTTCCCTGTTCCTTCCTCTACTGCCGCACGCAGCATATTGCGAACTTCGGCGGTGACGCCTTCCGACAACACCCGCTCTCCCGGTGGCGGAACATCTTGCTTTAAAAGACTGAGGGGATAACGGATG
>JBBQMX010000291.1:0-3850 GCA_038329375.1 Pseudomonadales bacterium
CGGTAGACAAGTATCAGGACTCCCCGCGTATAATCCAGCACGGCGGTGACCACAGCTTCCAGGATTTTCCGGCCGTATTGCCCGACATCATGGCGTTTCTGGCCGGATCAGGCCCGCTCGCGGCCAGCTCCACATAAGGCCAACCCGCACATAAACAGATGCCCTCAGGAAAAGGTACGGAATGACTACCAGCTACACGGCCGACGCCATCGAAGTTCTCACCGGTCTGGATCCTGTCCGCAAGCGGCCAGGCATGTACACCGATACCACTCGCCCCAATCACCTGGCCCAGGAAGTCATCGACAACAGCGTGGATGAAGCGCTGGCGGGTCATGCCAGGCACATCGCCCTGACTTTGCACAAGGACGGCTCCGTTGAGGTCAGCGACGACGGCCGGGGTATGCCGGTCGACATCCATGCCGAGGAGAAAGTCAGCGGCGTGGAGCTTATCCTGACGCGCCTGCATGCCGGTGGGAAGTTTTCCGACAAGAATTATCAGTTTTCCGGCGGTCTGCACGGGGTGGGTGTCTCTGTCGTAAACGCCCTGTCCCATTTCGTGGTGGTCACCGTCAAACGGGACGGGGCCGTCTACCAGATGAAGTTCCGCAATGGCGACAAGGCCTCGGAACTGACCCAGATCGGTACAGCAGCCCGTCGTCAGACCGGCACCACCGTACACTTCCTGCCTGATGAAAAATATTTCGACTCCAACCGCATCTCTATTTCCCGGCTGAAGCACGTCCTGCGAGCCAAGGCCGTGCTGTGTCCCGGCCTGCGGGTGACTTTTGTTGACCAGACCGCTGCCGGTGACAAGGATCAGAGTGAGGAGTGGTATTTCGAGGACGGTCTGCGGGACTACCTGACCCAGGCAACGCAGGGCTGGACCACCTTGCCCGAGCAACCCTTCATCGGCAGTCTGCAGGGTAATGACGAGGCCGTGGACTGGGCCGTCCAATGGCTGCCGGAAGGTGGCGAGATTATGGGCGAAAGCTATGTGAACCTGATTCCCACCACGCAGGGCGGCACCCATGTCAACGGCATGCGTACCGGCCTGCTGGATGCGATGCGCGAGTTCTGTGAATTTCGCAACCTGTTGCCGCGCGGTATAAAGCTGACCCCGGAGGATATCTGGGACCGCTGCAGCTATGTGGTATCCACCAAGATGAAGGATCCGCAGTTCTCCGGCCAGACCAAAGAACGTCTTTCATCCCGCCAGAGTGCGGTGTTTGTGGCCGGTGTCGTCAAGGACGCCTTCAGTCTCTGGCTCAATCAGCACATAGCCGAGGCAGAATTGCTGGCCGAGCTGTGCATCAATAATGCACAAAGCCGGCTCAAGGCCAGCAAGAAGGTGGCACGCAAGAAAGTGACCGCGGGTCCGGCCCTGCCTGGAAAGCTGGCCGACTGCTCCACGCAGGATGTGATGGCGGGCGAGCTGTTTCTCGTGGAAGGCGATTCTGCGGGCGGCTCGGCAAAGCAGGCGCGGGATCGCGAAACCCAGGCCATCATGCCCTTGAGGGGCAAGATCCTGAATACCTGGGAGGTGGACTCCAATGAAATCCTGGCCTCGCAGGAAGTGCATGATATTGCTGTGGCAATCGGGGTGGATCCCGCTTCCGATAATCTCGAAGGCCTGCGCTATGGCAAGATCTGCATCCTGGCCGATGCAGACTCCGACGGCCTCCACATAGCCACCCTGCTGTGCGCTCTGTTCCTGCGCCATTTCAGACCGATCGTCGCCGCCGGTCACGTCCACGTGGCGATGCCGCCGCTCTATCGCATTGATGTGGGTAAGGAAGTCTTCTACGCACTGGACGAAGCAGAGAAAAACGGAATTCTGGACCGACTGGTTGCAGAAAAGAAACCCGGCAAACCGAACGTCCAGCGCTTCAAGGGCCTGGGTGAGATGAACCCCCTGCAACTGCGGGAAACCACCATGAGCAGGGATACGCGCAGGCTCGTCCAGCTGACCCTGGATAGCGATGATCGCGCTGCAGGTTACAGTGCTACCGACGAAGCAATGGATATGCTGCTGGCGAAGAAGCGCGCACCGGATCGCAAGTCATGGCTGGAGGAGTATGGGAATCTGGCGGATCTGGCGGGTTGATTCAAATTTCACCGGAAGCTTATAAAGCTATAAGAAATGCGAGAGAACGCCCGCAGACGCAGGCGTCCCTCATTGAGGATTTAACACCCAGTACACCCCGTGCCGCCTATCCGGCGGCGCCTTTGCAGAGCCTTTATGCACACACAAACTCATCTACAACAGCTCGAAGCCGAAGCGATTTTTATCATCCGCGAGGTGGCGGCCAGCTTCGATAATCCCTGCTTTTTTTACTCGATTGGCAAAGACTCCACGGTGATGCTGCATCTCGCACGCAAAGCCTTCTATCCCGCACGAGTGCCTTTTACCTTGCTGCACGTAGACACCACTTGGGAATTTGCCGAGATGGCACGCTTTCGTGATGCGATGGTGGCCAAACATCATCTCAGAATTTTGGTGCACAGCAACGAGGAAGCCTTGGCGATGGGTATTCACCCAGTTACCTCAGGCTCGGTGAAGTACAACGATTTGATGAAAACCCAAGCGCTGAAGCAGGCGATGAAACTGCATCAATTTGATGCTGCTTTGGGCGGTGCACGGCGCGATGAAGAAAAGTCACGCGCGAAAGAGCGCGTGTTTTCGGTGCGCGATTCACATCAGGGCTGGAATCCTAAAAACCAGCGCCCGGAGCTGTGGGATATTTACAACAGCCGGATCAACAAAGGCGAATCAGTGCGTGTATTCCCTCTCTCAAACTGGACTGAATTGGATATTTGGCAATACATACTGAAAGAAAAAATTGAACTGGTATCCCTGTATTTTTCGGCTTCGCGCCTGAGCTGGATCAGCGATAACGGCGGTCAATATTTGATTCTGGATGACGAACGCATGCTGCCTTTTTTAAGTGAAACCGAGCGCGCGAGCTTAGCCCATCGCCCGTTGCGCTGCCGCACCTTGGGTTGCTATCCACAGACTGGCGCGGTGTTGAGTGAAGCGACCAGATTGGAGGATGTGATTCAAGAGTTAGTACAAAGCAAAACCAGTGAACGCGAAGGCCGCATGCTGGATAAAGACCAAGTGGGGTCGATGGAAAAGAAAAAACGCGAAGGTTATTTTTAATGAAGACTGGTTTGGCCCCTGTGCCAGCTGTGATGTTGAACAGACCTGCCCCGTCGCCGAAACAGGGGCCGACCCCAGTCTCTACCCGCTCTGTAAGCCCTTGGCAGCCTGTTAGAGTAGCGCCCCATGAATACTGAATATCTCTTCGCCGACCAACCCCTGCAGCTGGCGCGCGCCGCGCAGTTACTCATTACTGGCAAGCTGGTAGCCGTACCCACGGAAACCGTTTATGGCCTGGCGGCAGATGCCAGTAATCCTGAGGCTATTGCGCAGATTTTTAAGGCGAAAGGCCGCCCAGCCAATCACCCATTGATAGTCCATATTGCAGACCCCGATGACATGCACAAATGGGCAGAGCAGATACCGCCCGCCGCTTTCAAGCTCGGCGAACATTTTTGGCCGGGGCCACTCACTCTGCTGCTTAAAAAAGCCGCTCATGTAAACGCAAGCGTCACCGGCGGCGAGCCTAATATCGCACTGCGGATACCCGCACATCCGATCATGCAAAAACTCTTGCGCATGACCAAGCTCGGTCTCGCAGCCCCCTCGGCCAACCCTTATCAACAACTCAGCCCTACCCAGGCCAAACATGTCGCAGCCGGTCTTAACGGAAAAATAGATGCGATTCTTGATGGCGGCAGCTGTTCGATAGGTATGGAATCCACCATTCTCGATCTCACCCACAGCCAG
>JBBQMX010000292.1:0-3844 GCA_038329375.1 Pseudomonadales bacterium
AATAGCTGAACGGAAGGAAAGGCCACCCTCGACAAAATCGGCGAAGTGGTTAAAGAGGGTGGCATCATCCGGCCGGATATTGCCAAACGGCGTATTTGCCAGCAAATCGATTTCGGCAGCGCCGTGAATCAGGCTGATAAAAGTGAACGCCAGTCGCACCCTAAGGGTATTACGGGGAACATCGGGCAGTACGCGGTGAAGCTGGCCTTCAATACGTTCAATTTCAAGCCGGAAATGCCGGTTAAGCAGATGAATGATCTCCGGTGTGTTGTCCGCATGCAAATGCGCCATGAATCGCAGAGCAGACGGACCCCAGGGGTAATCTCCCGACAGCAGCGCCAAATAAGGCACCGCCAATGCCTTCACAACGTTTCGGAGCGTCGGTTCCGGGCACCGCTCAAGTGCGGCGATACCGGCTTCAAACTGGGGCCGCAGGTGATCGGTTACCAACGACAGAACACCTTCAATAACCCCCATCCGGTTGCCGAAATGATAGTGAGCAGCGGCGGAATTGCGGGTGCCGGACTCCGCGCTGAGGGTACGCAGGGAAACGCCTTCCAATCCTTTTTGGGAGTAGAGCTCGAGGGCGGTTAACAGAATTTTTTGACGAGTGGACTCACCGTTGCTGACTCGCGACATATAATGGACTCGCGGACTGTTTCGTGCAGTATAGCTGAACCCCGTTCTGAAGAGTGTTGGTGTCCTGCCTCTGGGGCAGCCCGTTTGCTAAGGTTGCTGCTGGCGGATCACGCTGTAGGCCAGCACAAACATCACAAACGCCGCGACCACCACCGAGGGTCCGGCCGGACTGTTGAAATGCCAAGATAGCGACAACCCGCCAGACACGGCTATCATGCCGATGATGACAGCCAATAACACCATGTGCTCCGGCCCCCGGGCCATTCGCCGGGCGGTTGCCGCCGGAATAATCAGCAACGCCGTTATCAGCAGCACACCGACGATCTTCATGGCGACCGCAATGACCAGCGAGAACATCAGCATCAGCACCAGTCGCAGCCGTTCTACTGGCACACCTTCCACCCGGGCCAGTTCTTCGTGGATGGTGCTCATCAACAGGCCCTGCCAAAGCCAGAACAGTAACGCCAGCACCACCGCTGCACCGCCGTAGATCCAGGCCAGATCATTGCGGCTCATGGCGAGCAGATCCCCGAACAGATAGCCGGTCAGGTCGACACGCACATCCGGCATGAAACTGAGTGCCACCAGCCCGATCGCAAGCGTGCTGTGGGCAAGAATGCCCAGCAGGGTATCCGTCGCTAGCGCCCGGCTGCGCCCTAATAGCACCAGAATTATCGCCAGACCGACGCAAGTAAGGGCTATCGCGAGGTTTATTGATGTCTGAAGCAGAAAACCGAGGGCTACACCGAGCAATGCGGAATGCGCCAGGGTGTCGCCGAAATAGGCCATCCGTCGCCAGACCACAAAACAGCCGAGGGGGCCCGCCACCAGTGCCACCCCAAGGCCGCCGATCAGGGCGCGCCAGAAAAAATCCCCCAGAATCACATCAATGAGTGGCATGGTTATGATGCGCACCTGTGTCCGGGCTAACCACATCGCCGTGAAGATCATGGCTGTGGTTGTGATGGTGATGGTAAATGGCGAGGCTCTCTGCCACCGGCCGGCCAAACACCTCGATGAATGCGGGGTCATGGGAAATATCTTCCGGGTAGCCACTGCAGCAGATGTGCTGGTTCAGACAGATGACTTTGTCGGTGGCCGCCATCACCAGGTGCAGGTCGTGGGAAATCATGATAACGCCACACTGCAAGGTATCCCGCAGACTGCGAATCAGGTCATACAATGCGGCCTGGCCATTGATATCCACTCCCTGGGCCGGTTCGTCGAGCACCAGCAGTTCGGGCTTGCGGACCAGTGCCCGGGCAATCAGCATGCGCTGCATCTCACCCCCGGACAGACGGTGGATTGACGCCTTTAACAAATGCTCAATACCGGTTTCTGACAAGGCCTGACGGCAGGCATCATCAGATTCTCCAGTCAATGACATAAAGCGTTGAACCGTCAGGGGCAGCGTTTGTTGCAGATGCAGGTGCTGCGGCACGTATCCGATGGAGAGTCCGGGTTTGCGCCAGATGCTGCCCGAGGTGAGGCGCTGCAAACCGGTAATCGCCTTGATCAGTGTGGTCTTGCCCGCTCCGTTTGGGCCAATAACCGTCACAATATCACCCCTGACGACAGACAGGTTCACACGATCCACCACCGGCAAACCGTTGAACGTGACTGTGACGGCTTCGAGGGTAACCAGGGTATCAGTCATTGTCGCCTCCCTCCTTGCAGGCCGGGCACAGGCCGGCGACCTCGATGGTGGTTTCCTCAGGCGTAAAAGCCTCTGCAGCGCTGACTTTGTTAAGGGCTTGTGTGACGCTTGGTGCGGTCAGTTCCAGAACGTTGCGGCAGGAGCGACAGATAAGGAACAGGCAGGTGTGATTTTCGCCTGCGTGGGTACATCCCGTGAACGCGTTCAAAGAAGCTATACGGTGCACAAGGCCATTTTGCTGCAGGAAATCCAGGGCACGATAGACCGTTGGTGGTGCCGCGTTATGGCCGTCTTCTGCCAGAACCGCCAGTAAATCATAGGCTCCCAGGGGCTTGTGGGATTGCCAGATCAGCTCCAGCACGCGCTCACGGATAGGCGTGAGCCGGGCCTGACGTGATGCGCACACAGTGCGGGCATCGGCCAGCGCCTGATGGACGCAGGCAGAATGATTGTGGGGGCGGTAGGGCAATGCATTGGCAGACATATCGGCTTCTGGCTCAGCGAGATTTGTAACATTATAACATCTCGTTCAGCCAGTCGTCATGGAGTCTGTTGTTCAGGCTCTGGCAGCTCCGATGGCAAGGGATTCCAGAAACTCAAGATTGGGTATATAGGCCGTGTGGCCGTCCACATCCACCACCATGAGGTCGGCAGGTCCCTGTTCACTTTCCAGAGGCCGGATCTGATCTTCTATCAGCCGGGCCTGGCTTGGAATGCCCTGTGTAACCATGGCCAGGAACGGTAGTTCGTCATGGTGCTTACCGATGGTGTTGATGACCGCAATTCGACCCCGACTGCCGTCCGGCATCACGGCTTTGCCGCCGTTGGCAGCATCGTATGAGATTACCGGCAACTGCAAGCCGCGCCAGTTCAGCTGGCCCAGGAGCCATTCAGGGGCGTTCTCTACCGGCTCAGCACCCGTGAAATCAACCACCTCAGCGACAGATACGTTGGGTAGCAACAATTGCCGGTCAATCATTGGAATCATGACGCAGGGCAGGATCTGGCTTTCGTTATTCATCATTCCGTTCCTCAGGCCGAATCCCGTTGTTGCTTGCCCTTGAGCAGGCAGGATTCTTCAATCGTTTTGACGAGTTCCCGGGCCAGTTGTGCAGGAGTCCCGCTAAAGCTTGAACACCCTGTTTCGGCGACCGAATCGGGCATCGAACTGTTACCGCAACTGGCACTGTCCTGGACCCAGATTTTACTACCGTAAGCCCGCAACAGCGGCGCTGCGATGGCCCCGTCGTTGCCCATGCCGGAAAACACAATCGCATGGCAACGGCTGCCGTAGTGATCACCCACGTTCAGCAGCACCTGGTCGATAGACGGGCCATAAGGCCCGGGCCAGGGCGTAGCTTTTTCTACCAGTCTGCCGTCGTCATCCAGTGTCCATTCATGCTCCACCGGAAGCAGTATCACGTCACCGTTACAGACTTTCATCTCCGGCTGAGCCCGTGTCAGACGGTAATGGGCGTGGCGGCCCAGTACCCGGGTCAGCACATCCGCAAAATTGCCATCAATGTGCTGGGCATAAACAAACCCAAC
>JBBQMX010000293.1:0-3842 GCA_038329375.1 Pseudomonadales bacterium
TCTTTGGAGATAAAACGCTCAAACAAGAGTTCCACTTTGCCTGGGTCCACCTCGGTAATACCCAGGCAATAACAAACCGCCGAGTTTGCAGCGGAGCCGCGGCCCTGACAAAGAATGCCCTGTCGGCGTGCAAAATCGACGATGTCGTGGACGGTTAAAAAGTAGTGTTCGTAATGCATCTCCGAAATCAGCGCCAGTTCTTTCAGTATGAGCGCCTGTATGGGTTGAGGGGTGCCTTTGGGAAAGCGTTTTTGCTCGCCTTTTCGGGTCAGTTGCAGCAGATAATCGGCGGGGCTTACGCCGTCGGGCACCAGATCCGGGGGGTATTCGTAGCGCAGCATGCCCGGCTCAAACGTGCAGAGATCGGCAATGACCACGGCCTCCGCCAGCCAGCTTTCTGGGTATAGGCGTTTGAGTACGGGCAGTGGCCGGAGGTAGCGCTCGCCATTCTGAAACAGGTGCTTGCCTGCTGTTTCCACGGAACAGCCATGTCTGATAGCGGTCACTACATCTTGCAAGGGTTGGCGATCACGGCGATGGGTGTGGACATGGCCGACCGCCGTGATTCGGCAGTCGAGGCTGTTGGCCAGCGTGTTTAGCCGCTGGATATGGTCTTCTTCAAGATCTTCCAGGGCGCGATGGGCGGCCAGCCATAATTGGCCGTCAAAGTGGTGTTTTAACCACTGGCCGCATGCAAGAGAAGTCTCGGCGGCATGTTGGTATAAAGCGACCGGAGCCCAAAGGCAGAGGCAATGGCTCAGGTCGTGACTGGTCAGATCCTGTGCTGTCAGCAGGTATTGCCCCTTGGGCGCCCGCCGCCTGGTGGTGGTGATCAGCCGACAAAGTTGACCGTAACCGGCACGATCACGAGCGAGCAGGATAATGTCGGCTGTCATGCTGTCAGAGTGTTGGCGGATCTGGAAATGGCTGCCGGTAATCAGTTTTACCGGGCTGTTTTTCAGCGCTGCCCAGGCCCGGGGAATACCCGCAACCGAGCAGGTATCGGTGATGGCCAGTGCCCGGTAGCCCAACTCCATGGCTCGTTCAGCCAGCTCTTGCGGGTGTGAGGCACCCGTCAGGAAGGTGAAGTTACTAAAGCAATACAGCTCAGCGTAGGACATGTTGGCGCCTAACCGAACCAGCCATGGATGAACCAGCCACCGCAGGCATCCCGAAACAGCCAGGCCACCTGGCCCGAAGTTAACTGTGCAATGTAGTAATCGCGCATTACACGGTCACCATCCCACCAGCCACCACTGATGCGCTCCGGGCCTGAAAGCCAGACGCTGGGGGGGGATTGAAGTGTCTGGGGTGAGCGAAGTAGCCAGAGCGGTCGATGGGGCAGATTGGAGCCATTGATAACACCAGATTTAACAGTTTTTTTGAATGCCTGCGGTGTCCAGGCTTTTTCAGGACGGTGGTCCGGATAACAAACCAGAGTACGGATGGCTTGTTCGCCCAGTCTTGCCTGGAGACGGCTGATGAGTGAATGCCAGGCTTCGTCAGGGCTGAATTCAGAACCAAGAAGATCAGCGCCTACCGGGTTTTGACGGGATATAAAACGGTTGACCATCAACGTCATGGCCTGGGTCGGGGCATCCAGATTAAGCTGCTCCAGCTGTATTCTTGCCAGGGCCAGAAAGGCAATGGTGCGATGCTCGGGGCCTGCGGTGCGAATAGGCAGGCGAGTATCCGCACGGTTACGGTGATGGAACGCGAGCTGCAGGTAGTCGGTATCCTGCTGTCGCCATTGCAAGTCTGCTTCCAGCTCCGCCAGCGCACGCTGAAGCGGAAATAACAGGCCAGTGCTGTGTTCTATATCGTAAGCAAAATCTACACGTTGATAAAAGCTATGTGGCGGTTCCCAGAAGCTCTGGGGGTCCGTGCGTGTGCCCTGTATTTGTTGCAGGCGGTGCAAGGTTTCAGGCTCCAGGCGCCGGGCAATGTCGTGGCTGGACAATTTGAAAACGTCGTCCAGGGCGAGCAAACCCAGTTTGCCCAGACGTTTGGTGGTTTTTGTGGTTAATCCGGCATGCTCAACGGCCAGAGCCCGGATGTTCCGATCAAGTATGTCGGCTTCATCCGTGCAGGTGCCAGCATTGGTTTGTGCCAGGCATTGCGCTGCGCCGGGTGTCAGCCCGGTGGCAATTTGTCCGGTGAGCGCACGGCGCTTGATCTCGAATTCCAGTCTTTGCCAAAAAGGCTGAAGGCCACCATAAAGTCGTTTTAAGCTGCTGACTTCGACCAATAAACCACTCGGCGGATGCAAACTGATATGGGCAGCCTGCCGATAAAGCCAGCGCGCCTGAGCTTCAAGCGCTCGCTGCTCCAGTAGGGCATCCATTTGGATTATTGCCAGATCAGGCACAAGGTTGACGGCGGTTTTAAGCCGCATACCCGGGAGTACGCCAAATTTCTGTGCTTCAGGGCTTGCCTGATAAACATTACCTTGCCATCCCTCTGATATCACCAGAGGGCGCTGGTCGTCCGTATCGCGGCTGACACATTCCAACAACAGGTTCGGAAAATGAATATAAAGCCAGAGCATGTTTATGGCACGTGTTTAGGTGTTGCGCGCGCGGGCCACGGGCCTTTCACCACGTGGTTCAAGCCTGGCTCCCGTGCCGGCGCACGGTCGGCCAGTGTCAGCGTACAGTCACTAACTGACCCGCCCCCACGGCACTTCAGAACCCGGATAGTTAACTGTCGGGTTGGGGAAGGTGATAATTGCAATCGCAACGCGGCGGCTGAGCTGTTGCTGGCGGCTTGCTGGTTGCGGAACAGAATGCATAGCCCGCCGCCGGCTTCGGCGGCCAACTGGAGTTTGCGTATATCTCTTGGTCGCAGGTGCTCGCACCACGCCATCACCAGCCCGGTGACTGGAGAGCGCAGGCAGTTTTCAAGCGTCCACAGGGTATCGGCGGCATGCAGGGTCTGGATGGTGACAACTTGCAACAGCTGAACACCTTCCCGAGCCAGGGCCGGGGCATAAGGCGTGTGTGGCGGGTTTAACCAGAATACGAATTTATCATTCTCCAGCTGGCGCCGAATCAGGGGCAGCAGTAATTGCAGTTCACCGATACCCGGAGCATCCAGAAAACACTCGGTCAAAGCACCGCGGGGCCAGCCGATCCCCTGCAGTTGTTGATCCAGAGCGGCGTGACCCGTTGGCTCCATATGTCCGGTGGCTGGCGTGTGATGCCGAGCCTGCCAGACACGGGCATCCCGGAGGAGGGTGTCGAGTAGTTCTTTCATGGCGTTGGCGTTCTCATAATACTGTTTAAATATACAGTATATTGAGATCGCCCTAATTTCAATGGTAGCAGTGGAGACTGTTTTTTCAGTAGAGCTTGATTCGGGTTGTGGTGAGGTTCAGGCTTATTTTGTAACCACATTAAAAGAGGTTTAAGAATGGACAAATTATCAGACCAAGCCTGTGAAGCCTGCCGGGCGGATGCGCCAAAAGTTTCAGGCAGCGAGCAAAATGAATTGCTGCAACAACTCCCTGGCTGGGCTGTTGAAGAGCACAAGGGTAAGCAACAGCTGGAGCGGGTGTTCGCCTTGAAAAACTTTGCGGAAGCTTTGGCGTTTGCCAACAAGGTGGGGCAACTTGCTGAATCGGAGGGCCATCACCCAGCGCTTCTGGTGGAGTATGGCAAAGTGACTGTCAATTGGTGGACTCACAAAATTGGGGGGTTGCACAAGAATGATTTCGTTATGGCGGCAAGGACAGATCTGCTAACTGGGTGAGGGCAGCGAATGTTCAGATCTGGGCATTCACTCAAACAGGATTTTACCACACATCAGTATTTTCCTCTGCAACTTCGACAGGTTGATTGATT
>JBBQMX010000294.1:0-3830 GCA_038329375.1 Pseudomonadales bacterium
GACCCGGTTGCCATATCCCTTGGCCCGCTAAAAGTTCACTGGTACGGCCTGACCTATCTGGTCGGCTTTCTGGTGGGCTGGTGGCTGGGGCGCCTGCGAGCTCGAAAGCCTGGTTCGCCGGTCACTGAGGAGCAGATGGGCGACCTGCTGTTTTATATTGCGCTCGGCGTGATATTGGGTGGACGGTTTGGCTATGTGATTTTTTACAATTTTGACCAGTTTCTTGGTGATCCGCTCTCGTTGTTGCGGGTTTGGGAGGGCGGTATGTCCTTTCACGGCGGCTTGATCGGCGTGATGCTGGCGTTCTGGTGGTTCGGTCGTAAAATTGGTCGTAGCTTTTTCCAGATTGCAGATTTCGCAGCGCCCCTCGTGCCGGTAGGTCTGGGTGCCGGGAGGATTGGCAACTTCATCAACGGTGAGCTCTGGGGCAAACCGACCGACGTGCCGTGGGGTATGGTGTTTCCACAAGCACAGGATGCCCTGGCACGACACCCTTCCCAGCTGTATCAGTTTGCCCTGGAAGGGGTGCTGTTCTTTATCCTGCTTTGGTGGTTTTCCTCGAAACCCCGACCGCGAATGGCGGTGAGCGGCTGCTTCCTGTTGCTTTATGGTATTTTCAGGTTCGCGGTGGAGTTTGTTCGCCAGCCAGATCCGCAACTGGGGTACCTGGCGTTCGACTGGCTCACCATGGGGCAGGTATTATCCTTTCCGATGATATTGGCCGGGCTGGCGATGATTGTTTTCGCATACAGGAGAGACGTTAGATGAAAGTCTACCTGGAGCTGATGAAAGACGTTGTTGATAACGGTATGGATCGCGGAGATCGTACCGGCGTGGGCACACGTTCGGTGTTTGGTCGTCAGATCCGCTTTAATCTCGCCGACGGCTTTCCGCTGGTAACTACCAAGAAGATTCATTTACGCAGTATTATCTACGAGTTGCTCTGGTTCCTGGCAGGCTCCACAGATAACCGCTGGCTGCGGGAACGTAAAGTCAGTATCTGGAATGAATGGGCGCTGGAAGACGGTGACCTCGGCCCCATATATGGCAAGCAGTGGCGTAGCTGGCAGTGTCCGGATGGTGAGGTGGTTGACCAGATTCAGGACGTTATTCGTCAGATCAGGTCAAATCCCAATTCCAGAAGGCTTATTGTATCGGCCTGGAACCCGGCTGAACTGCCAGATGAGTCCATCAGCCCTCAGGCCAATGTTAAGGCAGGCCGGATGGCGCTCGCTCCCTGCCATTGTCTGTTTCAGTTTTATGTTGCTGATGGTCGGCTATCCTGCCAGTTGTACCAGCGCAGTGCAGACCTGTTTCTGGGTGTGCCGTTTAATATTGCCTCCTACAGCCTTTTAACCCACATGATCGCGCAGCAGTGTGATCTGGAAGTGGGAGAGTTCGTGCATACCTTCGGAGATTGCCATCTTTATCAGAACCATCTCACGGATGACATCGTGTTTGAACAACTTAACCGTGAACCTCGCTCATTGCCAAAATTGAAAATCAAGCGCAGGCCAGAGTCGGTGTTTGAGTACGAGTTGGACGATTTTGAGTTTGAAGGTTACGAGCCATACCTGCCGATCAGGGCACCGATCGCGATCTGAGCGGTTGTAGCGGCCAAGCTCTGTCAGTCAAAAACTCCGTCAGCCAGAAACCAGAAGCGAGTAAGTATGCGAAAGGCACTGATTGTTGCCATGTCCCGGAACCGGGTTATCGGTCGGAATAACGCCTTGCCCTGGTACCTGCCAGGTGATTTACGTTATTTCAAGCAGGCAACTATGGGAAAGCCCATCATTATGGGCCGTAAAACCTGGGAGTCTATCGGACGGCCATTACCGGGACGGATGAATATCGTGGTTACCCGGGATACGCATTGGGAGGCTCCGGCGGGTACCGTCAGCGATTCATCCCTGGAACGGGCATTTATGCGCGCGACCGCGCAGGCAGAATTAGAGGGTGGAGACGAGGTAATGGTGATTGGGGGTGGGCAGATTTATGCCGATGCGCTGCCTCAGATCGACCGGATGTACGTTACGCAGGTTCACGCAGAAGTGGACGGTGACGCGTATTTTCCGGAAGTGGACTGGGATGATTGGGAGGAAATCGGACGGGAGGATTTCTCCGCGTCCGATAACAATCCTTACGACTACAGTTTCGTCGTTTATCAGCGCTTGTCGTCAGTCTGACGGGCGGGCCGTTTGCTCGGTGGCTTGCCCCCGGGCTTACCGCCTTTAAATGCAGGCTTGTTAGGACCGCCTCTGCCAGAACCTTTCTTGAACGCGGGTTTTGGCCCGCGACGCTCATTACCACCGTCACGCCCGCGACGCTCCGGTGAAGGGATCGGCAGCGCGGCAGGTTGATCCAGTGGCAAGGCACCGGGCTGAGCTGTTTCCATCCAGCATGCCATGGCACCTGCAAGGATGGTCATGTCGATGTTCTTACGTTCTGATATACCTCTCAGCATCTCAACCGCTTTTTCAAGCTTACGGTCTTCTGCAAAGGACATTAGTTGGGTTTCAAACTGCTCTTCCCGCATTTTCTGCAGGTCAATGGGCGACGGCAACTGATAGGCTTCCATCGGCGAGTTGGTGGCGCGCTCAAGAGTGCGCAACCAGCTGCGTTCCCGCGGCGTGACCAGCAAGATCGCTTTGCCATCGCGACCAGCACGACCGGTGCGTCCGATGCGGTGAATATAGGCTTCGGTATCGTACGGCACATCATAGTTAATAACGTGGGTGATTCTGGGTACATCAAGACCCCGTGCCGCTACGTCCGTAGCAACGACGATATCTCTTTTGCCATTTTTGAGGTCCTCAACCGTCAACTCGCGCTGACGCTGGTTGAGATCGCCGTTCAAAGGCGCTACGGCATGTCCGCGGGCCGAAAGCTTCTCTGCCAGCAGGGTGGTTTCCGCTTTGGTGCGCACGAATATGATGGTGGCATCGAAGGGCTCCACTTCCAGTATTCGGGTCAGGGCATCGAGCTTACGCTCTGCATAGACCGGCAGTACGAACTGCTTGGTGCTCGCGACGGTTTTGGTCTGGCTTTCAATTTTAACTTCGGCGGCATTGCTCAAATATGTCTGTGCCACTTTTCGGATCGGTCCAGGCATCGTTGCAGAGAACAGGGCGCGCTGGCAGTTTTCCGGCGTAGCCGCCAGGATTTCTTCAACATCGTCAATAAAGCCCATGCGAAGCATTTCGTCGGCTTCGTCCAGAACCAGTGCTTTTACTGTATCAAGCTTCAGAGTGCCCCGACGCAAATGATCCAGTGTCCGCCCGGGGGTGCCCACAATGACCTGTGCCCCGCGCTTCAGCGCTTTGAGCTGCGGGTAGAAATCCTGGCCGCCGTATATCGGCAGCACCTGGAAGCCGCGAATTTTGCTGGCGTAGGTGGTAAAAGCTTCGGCTACCTGAATGGCCAGCTCGCGGGTTGGCGTCAGGACCAGTATCTGGGGTTCTTTGGCATTGTGATCAATGCGGCTCAGCAAGGGCAGCGCAAACGCCGCCGTTTTACCGGTACCGGTCTGGGCGGTACCCAGCAAATTATCGCCGTTAAGCAATAACGGAATAGCCTGCGCCTGAATCGGCGATGGCTTTTCATAACCGACAGCAACCACGGCTTCGAGGACGGCGGGATCAAGACCGAGATCGGCAAAGGACAATTCAGACATTAATGTACTCGGAATTCTGGGGAAGAGGAGGTGCATCGCAGTGCAATGCGTTAATAACAATTATAATAGTCGATTTGGTCGATATTTGATAGACGATATTTGCTGTTAGCTGTATGCATTTCCCCTGACCCGTTATGAGCCCTAACACCGTTTGTAA
>JBBQMX010000295.1:0-3829 GCA_038329375.1 Pseudomonadales bacterium
CGGAGGTTCTGGCTGACCATTTAGCAGCATCGGGGTTGGCGGCTCTTAATGACGACCTGGCACTGATACGCCGGTTGGCACAACGCCAGCAATTTCTGACCAGCTTGTCAGACGAAAAACGCTGGACCCAGGAAGTTCAGAGTTATCTGAACGACTTTCAGCATATCCGCCTCATTGCGAGTCTCAATCCAGAGCGGGTGCCCCTAGGGGTCCACTCCCGGGCAGATCAGTACCGGGAATGGCTGGCCCGCTTTCTGGAGCCGACGGCGAACAACACCTGGCTGGATCATGTGGCTGAAACCGGTCAGCCACATCTCAGCCGCCCTGTGCAGGATGCTTACGGCCAGATGTTCGCGATGATTGCCTCGCCCGTAAACGCAGTTGCAGGAAAGCCCTGGCACATTGTTGCAATCATTGATCTGCCGCACATCTACAGCAGTCTCCTTCAGCACTACAACAGTGGACTCAGTGCCCGGATTTACTATGAAAACCGGCTGATTCTCGGGTATTCGCCTACAGAAACCGGCAGCCAGACGATTCCGCTGTTTACCCGATACATTGAGAGTCACCACGATAGCCGGTGGAAGATCGAGATTTACAACCAAGGGGGCGCACTTGCGGGCAGTGCTCTGTATCTGCCTCCGCTGGTATTGTTCACAGGCCTGATCCTCAGTTTTCTGGTGATGCTGAGCCATTTGTTCTGGCGAGAATCCGAGCGCCGGTCAGGCAGCCTTCAGACACTTAACAATGTGATGAACGCCCACCTTGTCCGAGAACAATCGCTCAGACACACCAATGAGCGCATCATGGAATTTTCCCGGGACATCCTTTGTTCGATCGACGCTCAGGGTATATTCCTATCGATCAACCCAGCCTCGGAAGACATCCTGGGCTATCGGCCAGATCAGCTTATTGGCGAGCTCTATGCCGTTCTGATAGCCCCGGAAGACCGGGAGGCCACTGCAGAAGAGCTACGCAAGCTCGTGGCTGGCGAGCGCCCGCTCACCGCTGGCTTCCGCAATCATCTGCGTCACCGGGATGGCCATATTGTCACCCTCTCATGGACAGCGGAATGGTCGGAAAAAGACCAGGCACTGTTCTGCGCAGGACGAGATATGACTGACCAGCTGGCGGCAGAAACACTCATGCGGGAGCGGGAGCAGTTTTTTTCGTTGTCGCCGGACATGTTCTGCATAGTCGATCTGAACAGCCACTTCTTCGAACTTAACCAGGCCTTCGAGGATGTTCTCGGATACCCGCGCGATGAGCTCCTTGGTACGTCCTACAGACAACTGATACACGAAGAAGATCGTAGCCGGATCGAAGAAGCAATCACGGCAATGATCGCGGGCAATAACATCACCGCACTGCCGGTGCGGGCCATTGCCAAGGACAACACCGAGCACTGGCTTGAACTCAGTGCCATCCTCAGCTCTGACGAGCTTATTTACGTCGCCGCCCGGGATACCACGGACATGCGACGCACCCAGGAACAGGTCCGGCGGTATGCAGACCAACAGTCAAGAATCTTCGAGAGCATCACCGATGCGTTCTTCACTCTCAACCGGGAGTGGCGGTTTACGTATGTCAATCGACGATCGGCAGAACTTATGGGTGAGCGCCAGGAAGACTTGCTGGAAAACACCCTGTGGGAAGCGTTCCCGGCCGCAATCAACAGCGAGTTTGACAGACAGTACCGACATGCCATGGAAACCGGCGAATCGGTGTCTTTCGAGGCCTATTACGAGCCCCGTGATGACTGGTTTGAGGTCAGCGCCTACCCTTCGGATGAAGGGCTTGCGGTGTATTACCGCAGCATCAACGAACGCAGACTCGCCCAGCAGACACTTGAGCAGACCATGGCCGAGCTGGAGCGCAGCAATCGCGAGTTACAGGACTTTGCCTTCGTGGCTTCCCACGATTTGCAGGAACCCCTGCGCAAGATACAGGCATTCTCTGACCGGCTACTGACTCGCTCCGACCGGTTCAATGAACAGGAGCAGGACTACCTGCAACGGATGCAATCAGCCGCCGGACGAATGCAGTCCCTGATTCAGGACCTGCTGACCTATTCAAGAGTAACAACCCGGGCAAAACCATTAACCGTTTGCGACACCAATCGCATTCTGGGTGAGGTGCTGCAGGACATGGAAACGGCTATTGCCCGGGAGAATGCGGTCATCGACACCAGCCCCCTGCCAACCATCATCGGTGACGCCACTCAGATACGCCAGGTCTTGCAGAACCTGCTCAGCAATGCCATAAAATTTCACAAAGTGGACCAAAACCCCCAAGTATTGATCCGCGCGGAAAACATTACTGTGGATGGCTGGACACTGGTTGTCAGTGATACTGGCGTGGGATTTGACGAGCGCTACGCAGAGAAGTTGTTCCATCCCTTTCAACGGCTGCACCAACAGGCGTTTCCGGGAACCGGCATTGGCATGGCCATCGTTAAAAAAATACTGGACCGCCATGGTGCGACGGTTATGATCGAGAGCAAAATCGATCAAGGAACTACGTTCCGCATCCACTTTCCAACAAGTCATGACTACAGGACAGACAGTAATGATTAAGCGGAACTTACGGCCGATTGTGCTAATTGCTGATGACGATCCGGACGACCGCCTGATGATGGAGGATGCGTTCTCGGAACGTTACGGGGAATGCCGGATACGTTTCGCCCAGAACGGCGTGCAACTGATGCGCATTCTGCATAACGAGGAACCTTTAGACGATGACAAAGATCGACCGGGCGAAAACCCTGACCTGATCCTGCTGGACCTGAACATGCCGCTGATGGACGGACGCAAAGCATTGCAGGAAATCAAGGGCAGCCCCGGCCTGCGGCAAATTCCAACGGTTATCCTGACAACCTCTGACAATGAAGAGGACATCCGCTTCTGTTATGACGCGGGTGCCAATTCCTACATCGTCAAACCATCAAGTTACTCGAACCTTCTGGATATCGTATCCGTACTTAAAAACTACTGGATGGACACCGTCATTCTGCCACCGAGGCCAGAGTACCATGATTGAAAATCCGCCCCTGCTACGAATCCTGCTGATCGAGGACGACGAAGACGACTACCTGATCACTCGTGACCTGCTTCAGGACAGCAGCCCGGTGAGCACGCGACTGGACTGGGTGAACTCCTACACAGAGGGCATGGCGGCACTGGAAACCGGAGACTATACGGTTGCTTTAGTAGATCTTCGCCTGGGCCTGGATTCCGGGATTGAACTGATCCAGGAAGCCCGGCAGCACAGCCTATCTACCCCTTTCATTCTGCTGACCGGGCAAGGTGATGAAGAGCTGGATGCCAGTGCCGTCGCCCTGGGCGCTGCCGATTACCTGATCAAGGGCATGTTGGACGGCCACACCCTGATTCGCAGTATCCGCTACGCCGTCGACCGCGCCATGGCCATAGAAAAACTGGCTCACAGCGAAGCTCACTATCGGCTGCTGTTCGAAAACAACCCGGCACCCATGTGCCTGATGGCACCTGATTCCCAGGCACTGGTTTTCATGAACGAGGCTGCCAGAATTCTCTACGGCTATCCGAAAGAGAATATCACTGGCCTTACCCTGGACGACCTCAGAGCGCCCGGGAACGCGTCACTTTCCTTGTCTGCCGACGATGTTGTTGTGCGCCAGGGCGGGGTACTGGAGCTGCACCGGCGCAGTGACAACAACGAGTTGATTGTTGAGATTATCAACAACCGTGTCACGCTCAACCATCAACCGTTACAGCTTCTGATGCTGACCGATGTCACCTCACAGGTTGAAAACAGTCGCCAGCTCAAACTTTTCAAACGCAGTATCGAA
>JBBQMX010000296.1:0-3818 GCA_038329375.1 Pseudomonadales bacterium
ACCGGCTCCAGCAGGTCTGGATTCAGACCGGGCGGCAGGATCGCAGGGTACAGCAGATTACCGAAGCCCTGAATGAGCTCGGCGTTCCGTGGCAGTTTGTCCACCGGCGGGAGCTGGATGCCAGGGTTGCCGGAGTCCATCAGGGGGTTGTGGCTCAGGTGGGTGAAAGCCGGGAGTGGACCGAGGCTGACCTGATGGTGCAGTTATCGGCGGGTGATAAACCACCGTTCCTGCTGGTACTTGACGGCGTTACGGACCCCCATAATCTGGGAGCCTGTTTGCGCACCGCCGATGCTGTTGGGGTGCAGGCGGTGATTGTACCGAAGGACAAATCTGCGGCCCTGACACCCACTGCTCGTAAGGTCGCCAGCGGTGCCGCCGAAACCGTGCCGCTGGTGCGGGTAACCAACCTCGCCCGATTTCTTCGTTCACTTCAGGATGAAGGTGTCTGGCTGGTCGGTACCGCAGGACAGGCAACGGCAACGCTTTACCAGGCTGACTTCACTGGGCCCGTAGCGCTTGTCATGGGAGCCGAGGGTAAGGGCCTGCGTCGGCTCACCCGTGAGCATTGTGACCTGTTGATCAATATTCCTATGCAAGGCCATGTCGACAGCCTCAACGTCTCGGTGGCTACTGGAGTCTGTCTCTACGAAGCCCTGCGCCAAAGGCTTGCATAGTCCCTCATCGACGCTTAGAATACGTGTCCCCCTTTTTGGGGGTGGCGACTTATTGTCTGGAATTCATTTCTTGCATCCGACGCCCTGTTGATAAAAACAGAAAAAGCGGTAGTTGCCAGCGAGCACTGCCACCTCCTTGCTTTTTTCGGGCGCCACCCGGGAAGGCTGCATAAACCGTAGGGAGAACTTATGCGTCACTACGAAATCGTATTTATGGTACATCCTGATCAGAGCGAGCAAGTGCCCGCGATGATCGAGCGTTATACCGGTGTCATCGGTGAAGATGGCGGCCAGGTACATCGCCTTGAAGATTGGGGCCGTCGTCATCTGGCTTACCCGATCAACAAGATTCACAAAGCTCATTACGTCCTGATGAACATTGAGTGTTCACAGGCAGCGATGGACGAGCTGACTCACAACTTCCGTTTCAACGACGCGATCATCCGTGATCTGATTATTCGTCGTGAAAGTGCGGATACCGAAATGTCACCCATGAAGGCCTCCGAGTCTCGGGAAGATCGTCGTTCTGGCGGTGAAGAGCGCCCGCGTCGTCCAGCGGAAGCTGACGATAGTAGCCAGGCGGAAGATAACACCCAGGACGAAGAAGAGTAATCCACCACCGGAGTTGAGGAGTTAATTCATGGCTCGTTTTTTTAGACGTCGCAAGTTTTGCCGCTTTACTGCGGAAGGCGTAAAAGAGATTGATTATAAAGATCTCGAAATTCTGAAAGGTTATGTTACTGAAACTGGCAAAATCGTGCCCAGCCGTATCACCGGCACCAAAGCACGGTACCAGCGCCAACTGTCGTCCGCGATCAAACGCGCTCGCTTTCTGGCACTGCTGCCTTACTCGGATAGCCACGACAACTAAGTAATCAAGCAACAACAGGATTCGGGACCATGCGAGCATTAGCACAATTTGTAATGCGCGGTCCCATGCAGGCAATAGGGGTTGCAGCCTTTACAACGGCAGTACCTTTGTTGTTCTGGGTTGGCGCCGCAGTCATCGGTTTAGTGATTCTGAGACTGGGGCTCCGTCAGGGTTTGGGCATTGGTCTTTGGGCACTGCTTCCGGCACTTGGCTGGAGTTGGTTCGGGCAAGATCCCACCGCTCTGGCGGTATTGCTTGAAGTCTCGCTGATGGCCGCTGTTCTGAGGACTTCCCAGTCCTGGCAAAAAGCGTTGCTGTCGGGAAGTTTGCTTGCGTTGATCATCGGTTTACTCCTGCCAATCCTGTATCCGGGGCTGTTGGAGCAACTGGTTCAAACCGGGGTTTCGTTTTACCAGCAATACAACGCAGATGTCGCCCGGGAGATGGGTGATCAGCTGGAGCCGATAATCCGGCAGACCATGAACGCGAGCATGGCAGGCACCTTTTTGGTCGCCGGGGTCGTGCTCACGATGGTCGCCCGAAACTGGCAGGCGGGGTTATATAACCCCGGGGGGTTCCGGAAGGAATTCCACGCGCTGCGGTTGTCAGGGCCAGTGGCGACGATGTGTATCGTCGCGATGTTTGCGGGGCCTGTACTGGGTTTGAACTCGGTGCTCATGGCCTGGGTTGCCGGCTTACCGCCGACTATTGCGGCGGTGGCACTGGTACACGGGATTGTCGGGCGCAAGGGGTTGAGCAAACAATGGCTGGTTATGTTTTACATAGCGATGCTGTTGCTCGGCCCGAGCCTGTTGTTGCTGTTGCTTATTGTGGCATTTGTGGATAGCTGGCTGGATATCCGGGGGCGAATGAAGCCTTCGAAACCAGCCGAATAAAGCATGAAGGGGTTAACGAGATGGAAGTTATTCTGCTCGAAAAAGTAGCAAACCTGGGTACCCTGGGTGACAAAGTCAAGGTTAAGGCTGGTTACGGTCGCAACTATCTGGTGCCTTACGGTATCGCCGTACCGGCAACAGAAACCAACCTGAAGGCGTTTGAAGAGCGTCGTGTGGAGCTGGAAAAAGCAGCAGCTGACAAGCTGGTTTCTGCCAAGGCACGCGCAGAAGCACTTGAAGGCTCATCCTTTACTATCAGCTCAAAAGCTGGTGATGAAGGTAAGCTGTTCGGCTCGATCGGTGTTCGTGACATTGCTGACGCGGTCAGCGCTGGTGGCACGGAAGTCGAGAAGAGCGAAGTGCGCCTGCCGGAAGGCCCGTTGCGAGTGGTGGGTGAATACGACATTGAGCTGCAGCTGCACTCCGACGTTACGGTCGAGATCAAGCTGTCGGTTGTTGCCGAGTAAAGCTGCAAAACGTGCACTGATGTCTGAGGCCCCGGTAGCTATGATTTTAGAACTATGGTTTTAGAACTATGGTTTTAGAACTATGGTTTTAACGGGGCTGGGCTACCAGCTGCACTGAGTGAGCAACAGCTTGCGAACTGGTGACAGTTTGTATTCCGCTGCCACTGACAAGCCCGGACCGCGAGAGCGGCTTCCGGGCTTGTTTCTTTCTGATATGCTAACAGCCTCAAGCGATCGTCTTGGCCAAAACGGCTTCACGATCTGGCATGGCAGACATCACTGAAGAAGTATTTCATGGCAACGACCAACCTGAAGCCGTCATCGATGGACAATGAAACCAGCAGAATCAAAATGCCACCGCATTCACTTGAAGCGGAGCAGGCGGTTCTGGGTGGTCTGATGCTGGATAATCGCCGGTTCGATGAGGTCTCTGAAATCATCACCTCGTCGGATTTCTACCGTCAGGATCATCGGCTAATTTTCGGTGCTGCTGAGCGGTTAGCTGGCGCTGGAGAGCCTCTGGATGTGGTCACTCTGGCGGAATTCCTCGAGCGCGCAGGGGATATCGAGGATTCTGGTGGTTTGTCTTATTTGGCCGAACTGGCGGAAAAGACGCCCGGCGCGACCAACATCAAGGCCTATTCCCAGATTGTTCGTGAGCGTTCGGTGCTGCGTCAGCTGATCGAGGTATCAGGAGGCATATCCGATTCCGCCTTCAATCCGCTGGGACGCACCAGCGATGAAATTCTGGATGAAGCCGAACGCAACGTTTTCCGAATTGCGGAATCCCGTACCCCATCGGGTTCAGGACCCCAGAGCATTAATCCGATCCTGACCAAGGCATTAACCAGAATTGAAGAGCTGTTCGAATCGGGCGAGACCATCACCGGCTTGACCAGTGGTTTCA